>JAFRRE010000195.1 GCA_017428285.1 Bacteroidales bacterium
GATAATGGTTGGCGTTTCCACCGAGCTGAATTTCTGCCGAATCAGCGGGTTGAAGAGCAACAAGACTACCAATCCGACAATCAAGGTTCGTAGTGCAAACAAAATGATTGTCAATGCTTTGCCGTAGTGTTGTTTCTTGTTTCGGAAATACAACAATGTGGCCGCCGCCAGACCTGCCAGCAGCGATAATGCCAACATCCATATTGGGATTCCGATATTCACCGATTGTTCAGATAAGGGCGCAAAGATAGGCAATTTTCGGGAAAAGCGAAGAAGCGAGTTGCAATTCCAGCCAAACAAAACAAACGAAGGTTATTTTAGATTCCCGTAATAAACTAATTTCTTAGCTCGGTACAGTGATTTTGTTGGGGCATAATAAGAAATCACATCTGGAATTCTGTTGGGAAAATAATCACTGGTTTTTGGACGGTATTCAATTCCATTATGGTCATACCATTCATTTATAATATAGGTGTTTTGGTTAGGTGCTAGTTTATTTGTTTCATTCTCAATATTTATACTATCTATTTCAATTTGAGCCATTTCACTAGTAATCATGTTTTCACATAATCTGACATCATATTGATGTGGATTAGCCAAATTAGCTATTTTACCAATCCAAATGGAAATAGTCTCTGGTCTTTCTTTTTCAAAAGAATGAATATGGTGATTTGAATCGCCCATTCGAACAGCAACAGAGGCATTGCTGTTTTTTCTATAATAAGTCATCCCACAATAATACCTAAAAGAACGCTTGTTCTTCCTTTTACCTTGAAATAAATACAAGAAAAAACTTTCCTTTTGATCATCTTCCCAACGTTTTAATTCTTTCCGGCTGGAAAAAGGACCATACCATTGTACCAAATACATATAGTTTTTGCTCATACTACGGTTGTTCTTTGATGAGCCCAATCACTTTCTCAATAAATGCTTCCGTCAAAGCAATTCGCGGTGCAGTATCTTCCTCTGTAGCATAATAAGTGCAGTTGTAGTCGGCCTTTTCGCGCATAGTTTGAAGCTGGGAATAAAACGCACCGTCTTCCTTTGAAAGAACACCGGTCTTAACAAAATGCTGATGCAACATTACCACCGCACCTTGATGGGTACCGACTGGGTGTCCGTCGTTAATCAGCAACGCACTAACAGCATGAAAAGCCGCATAATACAATCGATTGGCAATGTTGTCCCAAAGACCTGCTTGGCGCAGAATCTCAATTTCGGCAAAAGTCCTTCGAGACTTCTCTATTTCCAATCCAACAAGGATTTTCCTTTCTTCATCATTCAAACTCATACCAATACGATTTTATCCTGTTCCACATTTTTGTAATAAGGCAAAAAACTCATAGCATCCCATTCCTGTTGGGAATAGGTTTGCACACTGAAATACTCTCCCAAGTCAAATCCAAGTTCCATAATTGGATAGGCAATATTCTGGAAATCGGACGCTTCTTGTGGTCGGTTGAGCAAAATAAGCAAGTCCCAATCGGAATCCTCACGATAATCGCCACGGGCACGTGAACCATAAAGCAATAAGTGAGCATCTTCGGGAAGAAGTTGCCTGTCCAACTGTTGAATTTGATATAAAATGTCTGCGTGGCTCATGGTATTTATGCTATTATGCTGCAAAGATACAAATTTTATCGTATTAAACAGATTTCTTTGCGAAGCCAATCCCCATAACCGAAGAAAACATTACTTTTGCGCAAAATTTGCGTCCATGAACACCCTTTCGGTCGTCATCATCACCTTCAACGAGGAGCAGAAAATCGCGCAATGCCTTGACTCCGTTCAAGATATTGCCGACGAGATCATCATCGTTGACTCGCATTCCACCGATGCGACCGAAGCCATCTGCAACCGCTATGGCGTGAAGTTCTTCACCCAAGACTGGCTCGGCTACTCCGACCAGAAGAACCTCGCTGATGAACTCGCCACCTGCGACCTCATCTTCAGCATCGATGCCGATGAAGCCTTGTCGGATGAGCTAAAACAGTCCATCAAAGCACTGAAAGGCAAGGAAATCGCCGAGAACGAGGTCTTCGCCATGAACCGGCTCAACAACTACTGCGGCCAGTGGGTAAAAGGCTGCGGACTCTATCCTGAGACTAAAATCCGCATTTGGCGGCGCGGCTTTGCCCAATGGGAAGGCATCATCCATGAGTGGCTGAACTACAAGAGCGAGCCGAAGAAAACCCTGTTGCGCGGCGACCTGCTACACTATTCCTGGGACACGCCCGAGGCCTTCCGCAAGCAGCAGTTCCATTTTGCCGAACTGGGTGCACAGTCATACTTCGAACGCGGCAAAAAGACAGGCATCCTGCCTTGGATATTCAGCCCAAGCATCAATTTCATCCGCACCTATATTATAAAAGGAGGCTTCCTCTACGGCAAGACGGGATTCAGCATCTGCCGCACGATGGCTCAAGCCAACCGACACAAGTACAACCTATTAAGAGAAAAGATTAAACACAAATAATAGACTGCGGGACTACGAGACTACGAGACCCGAAGTCTCGCGTCTCGAAGTCCCGTAGTCAAAAAAGCATTATGAAAGAAGCATTTGAACAAGAAGTAGAACGCACGGTGGCAGCGCTGAAAGCCGGAAAGACCATCCTCTACCCTACCGACACCATTTGGGGCGTGGGCTGCGACGCCACCAACAACAAAGCCTGCTTGCGGGTTTACGCCGTCAAGCAGAGGCCGCTCAACAAGAGTCTTATTATCCTTGTCGATTCGGTGGATAGGCTTCAGGATTATGTGGTTAGCGTGCCCGCCATTGCCTACGACCTCATCAAGGGCGCCAAAAGTCCGCTGAGCATCATCTATCCCGAAAGCAAGAACTTGGCCAAGGCCGTTTCCGACGACAAGAGTATCTGCATCCGCGTAGTTGACAATGACTTCTGTAAGGAAGTCATCCGTCGCCTCGGCAAACCCATCACCTCTACCTCTGCCAACCTCACCGGGCAACCTTCATCGATGATTTTCAGCGACATCTGCGACGAAATCAAGAACTCGGTCGATTATGTGGTGCAGCTCTACCACGACAGCTTCTGCAAACCCAAAAGTTCGACGATTATTAAACTGAACGAGGATAACACTTTTGAGATTTTAAGGCAATAGTATTTCTGTTTTTTCGTTATCTTTGCGCCCCTAAAACATCATTTTAACTCATGAAATCCCTGAAATTGTTTTTTTTGGCTATTGCTAGTTTCCTTACCATAGCTGTAACAGCCCAACAGCCCCAATCCAAAGGGCAGATGAACGCCCAAAAACTCGCCACAACGCTTTACCTCATCGAGAACTTTTATGTCGACACGACCAATATAGACAAAGTAACAGAAAACGCCATTGTCGCCGCGCTGAAGGAACTCGATCCTCACTCAGCCTACATCTCCAAAAAAGATGTGGAGAAGGCCAACGAACGGCTTGTAGGTAGCTTCGAAGGCATCGGCGTAACCTTCCAACTCATCCGCGACACCATCACCGTCATCAGTCCCACAGTGGGTGGCCCATCAGAAAAGGTCGGCATCATGGCTGGCGACCAATTCATCAAGATCGATGGTGAAGATGCCTTCGGCAAAAAGGTGGACAACGAATACGTTCAGAAGCACCTGCGTGGCAAGAAAGGCACCAAGGTCACTGTCAGCGTGAAACGCGGCAATGATCCCGAACTCCTTGATTTTGAAATCATCCGCGATAAGATTCCGTTGAACAGCATCAACGCTGCCTATATGCTTGACAATCACGTCGGTTACATAAAGCTCGACCAATTCGCGCAAGAAACGGTCAAGGAATTCAAGGAAGCTTTTAACAAACTGCAAGCCCAAGGCATGACCTCTCTCATCTTTGACCTGCGTGGCAACTCGGGCGGTTACTTGAACATTGCCACCGATTTGGTTGACCAGTTCATCGAAGAAAACAAACTCATTGTTTTCACTGAAGGCATTCACTCGCCACGCCAAGAATGGAGAAGCAAGGCTTCGGGACTTTACACTACAGGCAAATTAGTCTTCCTCATTGACGAAGGCTCAGCCTCGGCCAGCGAAATCCTATCCGGTGCCATCCAAGACCACGATCGCGGTATCATCATTGGTCGGCGTTCTTTCGGAAAAGGCCTGGTGCAAAGACCTTTCGAACTGCCTGACGGTTCTCAAATCCGCCTCACCACTTCGCGTTACCACACGCCATCGGGTCGTTGCATCCAACGCCCTTATGAAAAAGGTGTTGAAGACTATGCTAAGGAGATGATCAAACGTCTCGAGCACGGCGAATACTACCATGCCGACAGCATCCACTTCCCTGATTCACTGAAATATAAGACCGATGGCGGTCGTACCGTCTACGGTGGTGGCGGCATTATGCCCGACATTTTCATCCCCGTCGACACGGCTTACAGCAGCAAACTCTACACCAACCTTGTCCGCAAAGGTGCCTTGAACCGCTTCACTACAGACTATGGCCTGAAGCACCGCGATGAAATCAAGGCACAATATGGTGATTTCGATAACTTCAACAAGAATTTCACTGTCAATCAAGACCTCATTAATGGCCTTAAAGCCGCCGGCGAAGAAGCCAAGGTGGAATGGAACGAAGAGCAATTCAAGCATTCTGAGAAGTTTATTCTTTTACAAATCAAAGCTTTAATCGCCCGTAACGTTTGGGAGACACAACAGTACTACCAAGTAATGGCATCGAACGACCCTGGCATACAAAAAGCCATGGAAATCCTTGGCAATGAAAGAGAATACAAGCGCATCTTAAAAGGCAAATAAGCCTTCCCAACTTTTTTTGTCTTCATCGGTAACTTTTTTGCAGTTTTCAGGAATATTTCTTCGGAAATATTCCTAACTTTGCCCTTTCGAAATTTCCCTTTCGTGGAATCAACCAACAAATTAAATATCAACTTATTAAACTAAAAAAATGAAGAAATTTGGTTTACTCACCGCAGCATTCTTGATGATTGGATTGCTGTTTGGCACGCAAGTGATGGCTCAACACATCGAACTCGGCGTGACCAAGTCGGCACAAACCTGTGCCAACGTGACTGATGAAGGCTTCACTGCCTCCTTCTCTTTCAGCAGCATTGATGCCTCTGAAATTTCTACCGAAAAGGGCATGTTCTCCACCCTCACCATGAACGGCACCTACCCCTCCGGCAATGTCGGCGAGCCTATGTTACCCGCTGTCAACAAGCTGATTGCCGTGCCTTTCGGAGCTAAAATCGATGCCTTGGAGGTGAAGAGTTACACCACGACTACCTACAGCTTGGCCGACTTCGGCATCAACAAGATCACCCCTATGCAGCCCAGGATCCGCAAGGACCAGAAGCCTGAGGATGTACCCTTTGCCTACAACGAGAAAGCCTATGCCACCAAAGGATTCGTCGAGCGCCCCATAGCAATGGCGGAAATCAAAGGTACGATGCGTGGCATCCAAATCGGAGCCTTGACCATCAACCCTGTACAATATGATGCCGCCACCAACCGCATCCGCGTTTACAACAACATTGAGATTGAAGTGCGTTACAGCCAATATGACAAGTCAGCCTCATACGATGAGTTTGCCCGTACTTTCAGTCCTTATTTCGCCAACATCTATAGCCAAATGTTCAACTGGCGTGACGATGTGTATGATGAGCATCCCGACCTTTGGCAGTCTCCCGTGAAAATGCTGGTCATTGCCGACCGCATGTTCGAAGAATGCCTGCAACCATGGTATACCTGGAAAACTACCAAGGGCTTCTATTTGAGCATTAACTACACGGATGAAATCGGCACCAGTGCCGCTGCCATCCGCGCCTTCATCCAAGAGGAGTACGGCAAAGACGCTCCCACCTTCTTGATGATAATGGGCGACAAGAACCAAGTGGCCGCCAGTGCTACGGGTAGTGAAACCCATTGTGTCACTGACCTCCAGTATTCAAGTGTCGACGGTGATGAGTTCCCAGATATGTACCACAGCCGTTTCCCAGCTGAAACCGTCGCCCAAATGCAAGCTATGATCAACAAGGCTCTCGAATATGAGCAATACACCATGCCCGATCCGAGCTATCTGAACAATGTGCTTCTCATCGCTGGTGAAGACAGTGGTTGGGGTGTCACTGTGGGTCGTCCCACCATTTGGTACGCCACCAACTATTATTTCAATGCAGAGCACGGCTTCGACCAAGTCCACGAATACAGTCATGGCCAATATTCAGGCTGCTACAGTTGGCTGAACGAAGGCGTTGGCTTCGCCAACTACACTGCCCACGGTTCCAACACCAGCTGGGCTGGCCCTCAATTCACTGTCAGCGACGTCAACAACTTGACCAACGAACACAAGTACTTCCTCGCCATGGGTAACTGCTGCGAGGCCGCCGACTGGGGTATCAACGGTACCTGCTTCGGTGAGGCCATGGTGCGTGCCGAGAACAAGGCTGCCTACGCCTATATCGGTTCCTGCCCGTCTACCTACTGGCTGAACGACTACTACTTCGGAGTGGGCGGCACCAGCCGTCATGATGGCACTATGCCTACTTATGAAGAGACCACCATGGGCTTCTACGATGCCATGTGGACTGATAATGCCTACAACACCGTCACCTCTATGATGTTCATCGGCAATTTGGCCAGCAACGCCGCACAAGCCCTCGGTTACGAGCTCCACTGCAGCACGCTCTACGACTGGCAAGCCTACCACACTTTGGGTGATGGTTCCGTCATGCCTTTCCGTGTGCAGCCCATTGAGAACACGGTAAGCCACATGGCTATCTTCCCCATCGGCATGCCCACCTACGAAGTGAGTGCTGATCCCGGTTCCTACGTTGCTATTAGTAAAGACGGTGTATTGCATGGTGTTGGTCTTATTGATGAATCCGGTGTCATCAATGTTGAGGTTGATCCTATCACCTCGGGAGGAGATGTCACCATTTGCGTGACTCATCCGCAACGCATTCCTTATATCAACACCGTCCCTGCTGCCGCCATGGAAGGACCATACATCTCCGTTGACAGCTACACGCCTGCTAACGTTCATGTCGGCCACGAGTCTTCAATGAGCATCACCTTCAAGAACGTAGGCACTTCTGCCACTGATGGCACCACCACCGTGAGCTTGAGCTGCAACGATGACAACCTGACCATTCTCGACGGCACAGCCTCGTTCGAAAGCCTTGCCCCCGAAACCACCGTTCAAGTTGGCGGCTTCAGATACATAATTGCCGAAGGTGTTGCTGACGGTACTCGCTTTATCATCAACACTACCGCTGTTTGCGGCAGCAACACTTGGGAAGGAAGAGCCACCATTACCGCAGGTGAAGCCGTGCTTCAATTCGATGGCATGGCCAACCCCGGTGGTTTTGTCCCTGGCGAAACGATCTCAATAATCGCCTCCTTCAAGAACACAGGACACTACAAAGCCACCAATGCAATCGCGACTGTCACCTCTACAAGTCCTTATGTCAGCTTTGTGAACGACAGCTTTGAGGTGGGAACGCTTGACCCGACGGGTATCGCCTATTGTGTGTTCAACGTCACCATTGATGCCAACTGCCCCGTGACCGAACAACTGCCTTTGACCATCACTTTGAATGCAGACGGCGGTCTTACGGCGGAAGGTTCTGGCATCATAAAGAACAGCTGCAATGTCATCTTCGAACTCACCGACTCTTGGGGCGATGGTTGGAACGGCAACTACCTGAACGTCAGTTTCAGCGATGGCACGCCTTCCCAAAACCTGACCATAGAGAATGGCAACTCTGAAACCTATGTCATCGAAATCGGCCACGGTGTCCATGTCACTCTGAGTTGGATCTCGGGTCAATATACTTACGAATGTTCCTTTGTCGTTCGCTATGAGGACGGCGACGAGATCTGCCAAGCAACAAGTCCCAACACCAATTACTCGTTCGAATTTGACTGCAACTGCAGTGCTGGCGCTCCTGTCGGCACTTTCAACCCCGTAGAGGATCTGCAAGCTGAAGCCACCGAGACAGGCGTTACCTTGGCTTGGAATGCTCCTGAAGGTGCCATCAATTACATCATTTACCGTAATGGCATCGAAATCGCCCAAACGTCTGAGACCACCTACACCGACAACATTATCAGCAAAGACGGCTTCTACACTTATTGCGTTGTGGCCGAATATGCTGAAGGTGCCTCAGTGCCTGACTGCGTCATCATTGAATTCCTCGATGCTATCAGCGAGAATGAAGCCGAATTTGCCATCTATCCCAACCCTGTCAACAACACCTTGTTTGTCAACTGCGGCAATGCCGAGTTCAACTACGAGATGTTCAACGGCATGGGACAAAAGGTCGCCAGCGGCAATGCCACAGGCAACGCACAAATCAGCGTCAACGACATGACCAAGGGCATCTACTTCCTCCGCCTCACTTCTGGCACGCAAGTGCGCATGGAAAAGGTTGTCGTGGAATAAAGACCAAGGTATATAAATGAAAAAAGCCGCTCAAAAGCGGCTTTTTTCATTTATATACCTCGTTGTTTCTTTATTGCCTCGTAAGCCGCATTGATTTCCTGGAACTTCTTCTCGGCGGCTTGCCGCACCTCATCGCCAAGGTTGCTCACCAAGTCGGGGTGATTCTTCTTGGCCATCTCACGATAGGCTTTCTTCACCTCTTCATCTGTAGCGGAAGGCTCAATGCCAAGAATCTTATAGGCACTGTCTGTTTCCTTGATGAACATGGCTTTCACCGAAGCAAAATCACTGTTGGCGATACCCATATAATCGGAAATCGTGTTGATCACACTCAACTCTTGAGGCGACACCACACCATCAGATTCGGCAATACCAAATAGATAATGAAGCAGTTGGAGACGCGTGGAATAGTCCATGTAACGTCCCACCTGTTGGCTCACTTCATAGATATTGTAATCCTTTTGCAATATCTCGCGAAGCATCTTGATGTAGTTCTCGGCACGTTGCTGTCCAAAGTTCTGCAAAAAGAAACGTTTCACATAATCCAATTCCGAACGCTTCACGTTGCCGTCAGCTTTCATCACTGCAGCTGAAAGCACGAGCAAAGTCACATTGAAGTCGCGCTTTTCCTCGGTATTGCCAAAAGTATCCGTCACTTCGGAACGAATGACATGTGGACTCCCTCCGGAGAAAAGGCTACCAATCGCATAACCGATGATACCTCCCAACGGACCGCCAAACGACCATCCCAATCCTGTCAAAATCAGTTTCAAGAAGAATCCCATGGTTATTGAGTTTATCGAAATATGATTATCGAGTTTATCGAAATATAGCTAGTTTTTTAATCAGGCGGCAAAGGTACACAAAAAACAGCACCTATAGGTGAAAAATAATTCCTCAGAAAAACAGCGACCACAAAAAAGATTTGTATTTTTGCGCTTTTAAAGTCAATCAACAATTTTAATTTCATCACACATGAAAAGAGTACTTTTTTCTCTCGTGTTTGTGGCTTTGTCAGCAATGACATTTGCCCAACAATGGACAAGCCTTGGCAAGAGCACTCCTTCCAAACCTGAGGTTAAGTTGGTATCGAGCAGCGAACGGCAAATCGTTATCGACTTCTCATTGGGAGGTTTCTATTTGAACAAGGTGAACACTCCAAACGGCGTCCAGCAAGTAGTGTCCGTCCCAAAGATGGCCTCCATGCTTGAAGCCGCTGCTCCCGACCTTCCGCAATTTCCAGTTCCTACCATCATTGGTGACCTGGCTGAGATGGAGGTTAATGTCACCAAGAGCGATTTTACGGATTACCAAAATGTTGTGATTGCCCCCTCAAAAGGCAATTTCAGCCGTCAAATCGATCCTGAAACCGTTCCCTACACCTATGGTGAGATGTACAGCCGAGATGCTTTTTATCCCGCCGCCCAAGCCTATCTTGAAACGCCTTACATCCTCCGCGATTTCCGTGGCCAAAACATCATGGTGCGCCCCTTCGCCTACAACCCTGTGACGAAAACGCTCCGCGTGTTTCATAACATGACCATTGAGATGCGCAAAGTGAGTGACAACGGTGTTAACCAAAAGGTGAGCCGCAAGGCTATCCAAAAGATTGCTCCCGAAATGGAGGAGGCCTACAACCATCGTTTCATCAACTATACGGAAAGCACCTCCAAGTACAATTTCATTCAGGACCGTGGCGAGATGCTTGTCATCTGCCCCGACCAGTACATGGAAAGCATGCAACCCTTTGTCGAATGGAAGAACCAATCAGGTCGTCCCACCACCATCGTGAGCCTCTCAGAAGTGGGCGGCAACAACGACAACCAAATCAAGAACTACATCCAAAGTATCTACACCTCCCCGGAACACAACCTTGAGTTCATCCTCCTTGTCGGCGACTATGCTGACCTCACACCTCATTCGATGAGCGGAGGCCGTTCCGACAACTGGTTTGGTCAATTGGAAGGCAACGACTACTACCTTGAAGCCTTCACAGGCCGTTTTTCGGTGCAAAGCATTACTGATTTGGAGACCCACATTGAGAAGGTGCTGTATTATGAACGCGACATGCCTGAAGGCCTCACTTGGCTCAACCAAGGCATCGGCATCGCTGCCAATGAAGGTGCCGGCAACGGTCACAACGGTGGTGAAGCCGACTATGTTCACATGAACTACATCCGCGACACTTTGATGCACTACACATACGAAAACGTCACCCAACAATATAGTGGCGTAGGTAGCGGCACAAGTGCTAGTGCCATCAGTGCAGACATCAATGCAGGCAAAAGCATTTGTAACTACTGCAATCATGGTTCCCAAACAAGTTGGGCCGTGGCTGGTTATAGCAACAGTGATGTCAACGCCTTGGTAAACGATGACAAATGGCCCTTCATTTGGTCCGTGGCTTGCAATAATGGCGAATTCAACGGTACATGTTTTGGAGAGGCTTGGCTAAGAGCCAAAAACAATAGCACAGGACGTCCCACTGGAGCTGTTGGCGGCATGTTCAGCTGGATCTCACAACCCTGGCAGCCACCGATGACGGGCCAAGACGAGATGGTGGACATTCTCACTGGATGGAAAAATAGTGACAAATATTGTCACACCTTTGGCGGTGCCTCCCTGAACGGCAGCATGTACATGCTTGACATGCATCCCGAAGACAACGGCAACACCCACAACACATGGATCCTCTTCGGTGACCCGAGCCTGATGGCCCGCACCGACAATCCTGTCAGCATGAATGTCACCTGCACGCCATCAGTTCTTATGCTCGGCATGAGCGAACTGGAAATCTCTGCCGAGAACACTGCTTATGGCATCGCCACCCTGATGATGGATGGAGAAGTGATTGCCTCGGGTACCATCTTCGATGGCACCTGTAACCTCAGCTTCCCGCCAATGAGCAATGTCGGCAACGCCACCCTCACTGTCATGGGCTATAACAAGATAACTGAAGTGATGACCGTGGAAGTCCTTCCCGCAGAAGGTCCTTATGTCACCTTACTCAACTACACGCCCAACTTCGCTCCCGTCAATATGGAGACAAGCCTTACCATGAGCTTCAAGAACGTAGGCGTTGACCCCACTAATGGCAGCACTAGTGTCACATTAACTTGCAACGACCAACGCTTGAGTATCATCAACGGCACATCCGGATTCGGCGTATTGAACGCAGAAGAAACCGTTACCCTGCAAAATGAATTCAGTTTCATCGTGGCAGATGGCGTTGAAGACGGCACACGCTTCCAAATCGATGTCAACATGACCGATGGCAGACAAACTTGGAGCGGGAGGGTCTTCATCACTGCAGGCCAAGCCATCCTCGAGTATGCTGATACCGAATGGGCTGGCGGTTTTGTTCCAGGTGAGACAATAACCTTCGTGACCAATTTCAAGAACGTAGGACATTACATGGCCACCAACGCCATCGCCAACATTGCTTGTCAAAGCGAATATGTCACCCTTCTCAATCCCACCATTGAGATAGGCACCATCGACCCAGAAGGCTTAGGTACCTGTGTGTTCTCCATCCAAGTCAGTGAGAACTGCCCCGAGACCGAGGTCATCATTATCGACTTCTCGATGCAAGCTGACGGTGGACTGAGTGCCGAAGGTTCCGTCACCATGAGAAACTCCTGCAATGTCATCTTTGAGATGGCCGACAGTTGGGGCGATGGCTGGAACGGAGCCTCATTGACGGTCGGTTTCAGCGACGGCACACCAAGTGCAAATCTCTCATGCAATTCTTCCTCTCAAACGGAAATCATTGAGATTGGCAATGGTACACACGTCACTTTGACCTGGCGCAGGGGTGATTATGACCATGAATGCTCTTTCATTGTCAAATATGAAACTGGAGAAGTGATTTTCCAAGTCAGCCATCCCAACCCAGGTGTGCTCCATGAGTTTGACTGCAACTGCGCTAGTGGACAGGCTACCAACACTTACGGCCCAGTCGAAAACCTCACTGCTGAAGTTGAGATCGGATCCATCACGCTCTCTTGGGATGCTCCCGAAGGCGCAATCAACTACATCATCAGACGCAATGGTATTGAAATCGACCAGACAATAGAGCCCATTTATACCGATGAGGTCTTCACCGAATTCTTCTACACCTATTGCATCGTTGCTGAATATGCCGATGGCTTCAGCATTCCAGAGTGCATTGTGGTCAAATCCGACCTTGGCATCGAAGAGAATGAAACCGTTTTCGCCATTTATCCCAACCCTGTCAACAACGTCCTGTACATCAATGGCGGCAATACAGAGTACAGCTATATGATGTACAATAGCGTAGGTCAGGTGGTGGCCAACGGCAATGCCAAGGGCACTGAACAAATCAGCGTCGACGGCTTGACCAAGGGCATTTACTTCCTCCGCATCACCAGTGGCACGCAAGTGCTTGTGGAAAAGGTTGTGGTGAAATAAACGCACTTACCTAATACGAGAAAGGCGACCTCAAATAAAAGAGGCCGCCTTTCTTCTATCTCTAAAAAAAGGGATCATTGCTGGAACATATCCTCATGATAAACCCCTTCGCCTACTAAGACTGAAGTCGCATTGAACCATCCTATCGCATTGCAGTTGGAGAAAAGGTTAGAGAACATAGCTGGAAACGCACCCATTACCGGGTTGACTCCAATAGCTAATTTCTGCCCAATAAGAAAATACTCATAATCCTCCGAAATGCTATAAAGCTTCACTCCTATCACATCGCCCTCGTGCAAATACGACTTGTTCATAACGCCGACTGGAATCTCCGTATTGTTTTTCAACATTTCTGGACCATTGAAGTAATAACCGGCATAGCCCTGCATGGGATAAAGGTTGAACAATTTGGATGGTCTGTTCTTGAAGAGCCTTCCATTCAAATAAAGTTCCACCAAATAAACAATATTCGGATTGGAAAGAGTCTGGAAATAAGGGCAAACACAAACGGCAGCATTTTCATCTACAAAAGGAATACCTTCCTGGTTGCGCAAAGGTAACAAGCCGACTGAGTCAATACCGCTGGAAGGGTTGTTCGACATCTTGGTGTCGGCGTAAATAATGAGTGGCGTTGAATATAAAGTGTTTTCCTCTACTCTAACTTCAAAATGATACCGACGGTTTTTCACACCTGCCACTGAATCGGAGAGATAATGACCTGGCCTGTTCTCTTGCTCATAATACCATATGGTATCGTTATTGCCCGTCACATACACTTCTGCACCAGAAATCATCTCCCTGCTATCCGTACTATACAATTCCGAAGAATAGCTGAGTATTACCTCATGACGTTTGCATTCATCCGTAATGGATCCTTCCACCACGGGTATCTTTTTTCCTTCTGGCAATTCCATGACAATGTCCTCGGTACATGATGCAGTAAGCAAACCGAGCACCGCTATCAAACCAATATGCAGTATCCTATTTACCATAACTCATTTATTTTCGAAAAACCGTTTCTGATGAAACGACAGACGCCGTAAAGAACCAGCCAACCCCTTCGCCTTCAGGTTGGATATTGGTGCTCACATTGGCAGGTGCACCCAACATGGGATTGCTGCCCGTCGAAATCAAAAGACTATAGAAATAATAATAGTATTCTGGGGTAATGCTATACAAATCTGCATGAATCCTATCGCCATCCCTCAACTGCGACCTGCGAAAATAGGCAATGGGAATCTCTTTGTTGGATTCGAGCATCTCAATGCCATTCACATAATAACCAGCGAATCCACCTTGTGGAATCATCATACGAACTTTCAAACTATCCGTTAATAAGGTATCGTTCTTCGAGACCATAGGCATATAGATGATGTTGGGGTCAGGAAGGCTTTGAAAATAAGGATAAAGCCATTCGATGGTATCCATGAAAAACATGGAAGGCGCTGTGTCGTTCATCCCATTGAAATGTTTCACCACCAAGCTGTCGATGCTTTCCACATTGTCAGGAATCAGGCTTTCGGCAAAAACCTGCTGTATGGTACCATCAGCCTCGGGAATCTCAACGCAAAGACGGTATAATGTATTCTTTTTCCCTGCAACACTATCAGTGAAATAATGGCCCTTTTGCACCGCATCCTCATAATAATAGGCCGTATCCACACCATCTGTGACATATACAGTGGCACCACTCACCATCTGGATTTCATTTTGGTTGTAAAACTCAGCCGTATAACTCAAAATGGCTTCATGTTGCTTCAACTCATCGGTAAACGAAGCCTCCACACCTATCATCGGGTCACCCTCCTCCACATCAATCACAATGTCTTCGGTACACGAAGAGAAAGCCACGAAAGCCAAAAGTGACAATATCTCATACAACCTTTTCACAGCGTTCAGTATTTGAAGTTGTACGAAATGGAAGGCACGGCGGAAAACAGATACATGTTCTTTGTCTCAATCCTGCCGTTTTTGCCTTGTTCGAAGGTGATGGCCCAAGTATTGTGACGGGCATACGCATTGTATACCGAGACATTGATTTCGTGCTGCCAACGCCTATTGTCAAGCTTGCCCAACTTGCAGGTAAACGACAAGTCGAGGCGATGGTAATCAGGATAACGGCTCTCATTGCGTTTGCCATTATACACAGCATAAGTCATGCCATTGAGCGTATATTGCCCATATGGGAAAGTCACGGGCTGTCCAGTATTGTAAATCCAATTGGCGGCCAAGGTAATGCGTGGGTTCAGTTCATAGCTACCCACGATAACGATGTTATGCGGGCGATCGTAAGGCGAACGGTATTCTTGCCCTTTACTGATTCCTTTGATGGTACGGAACGTGCGTGAATAGGTGTAGGAGACCCAACCTGTAAACTTACCTACGTTTTTCCTGACAAGGAATTCTGCGCCGTACGAGCGACCCTTACCAGCGCGCAATTCTCCGTCAATCAAAAGATAACCAAAAGTGATGGCATTGTCCCTAAAGTCAATGACATTCTTCATGTTCTTGTAATAAACCTCGACCGAGGTCTCAATGGCATCATTGTGGAAATTGCGGAAGTAGCCAAGGGCATATTGATCACACTTCTGAGGCTCGACATTAGGGCCTGTCGGGAACCACACGTCGAAAGGCAGTCCGCCCGTTGCCGATGAAGCCACTTGGGCATATTGCACCGTACGTGAATAGGAAGCCTTGACCGATGAATGCTCATCCAGCTGATACATGGCGGCCACTCGAGGTTCGGGATTGATGACGGTATTGAACACCTCACCCTTGCCGTAATGCAAAGTGTCAGTAACGAGATAAAGGGTCTTGTCAAAGACATACAGATCCTCCTCACCTATGTTTTGGAAACACGACAGCCTCATGCCAGCACGGAAAGTGAGACGTGGTACGGGTGTGTAATCATGGGTGAAATACAAGGCATGTTCCAAACCTTTGCGGGCCACCGATTCCGACTGGTCTATTTGGAGGTATTGCGAAAGTGCACCACCTCTATCATCAATTTCGCCTTGCAGATAAGATTGTATACCCGTGGTCAGGCCAAATTTCGAATTATGCTTGTCGTTCCAATGCATGGCGAAGTCATAATTTAGGCTGACCGCATCAGTACCTGCCTTGATCGCAAAGTCATAGGGGCTATAATTCATGTCGATGCTATAACGGTACCTCGAGCCAATCAAAGAAAGATTGGAAACAAGACGGTCGGAAAAGATATGGCTCCAACGCAGGGTGGCACTGCTGTTTCCATAGCCCAGACCTATCATTTGCTGCATGGAGAATTGATCATGGCCATTGTAGAAAGAAAGGAACAACCTATCGTTCTTGCCCAAGGTGTGCGTCACTTTGGCATTCACATCATAGAAATTGATCTTTGACTTGTCCAAGTCTTCACCCAGGAATGGTAGAATGAGTCCCGCATATGTCCTACGACCCGCCACCATTACCGAGGTCTTATAGTCAAACAAGGGGGATTCAAGCATTAAATGGCTCGTTACCAGCCCAATACCACCTTGCATTCCAAACCGTTTCGGCATCTCATCCTTCACTGAAACGTCGAGTACAGAGGATAGACGGCCTCCGAAATAGGCAGGGATGTCACCCTTGTAAAGTGTCGCATCCTTCACCACATCGTTATTGAACACTGAGAAGAAACCAAGGAAATGCGAGGCATTGTATATTGGGGCGCCATCAAGAAGAATCAGGTTGTGATCGGTTGCCCCGCCACGCACACTAAAGCCTGACGAACCTTCCGAGGCCGACTGCACTCCAGGCAGCAGGGTGATGGACTTGATGACATCCACCTCGCCCATCAAAGCCGGTATCTTCTTAATGGTAATCATGTCGAGGGTTTGTACGCTCATTGACATGGCAGTCACATTACGGTCCTTACGCTCACTAGTAACTTGCACCTCAGAAAGCTTCTCCGATTCAGGCTGCAATTTGACATTGAGCGTAACAGGTTTGGCGCCAACGTTTACCTTTTTGTAAAGCGTGGTATAACCGATATAGGAAATGCGCAAAGAATGCTCTCCCAAAGGCAAATCCAATTCATAATGCCCTTTTTCGTCAGTCGTGGTACCCAATTGCAACTTCTCCTCATAAATGGAAACTCCAATCAGGGCACCATTGTTCTCAGCGTCCTTGACAACACCTGTAACTTGCCCTGTTTGTTGGGCAAACGAACTGAATACCAATATAAAAAGGCAAAAAAACGATAATAATAGTTTTCGATGCATTTTAATCTCAATGAAAATTTGTGCAAAGATACAAAACAAAATCAAAGTAACTTGTTTATTTCCAACAAATCGTACACCTCATAAGTACGTTTTCCCTCGACCTTGTCGTTTTTCGGATTGAACAAAACCTGATCCATCCCAACGGCACGGGCTCCATCAATATCAACGGCCATTTCATCGCCAATCATAAGGCTTTCTTCGACCTTAGCTTGGGCCTTTTTCAAAGCAAAGAGGAAAATCCCTGGATTGGGTTTCTTTACTCCGACTTCTTCCGAAACGATCAAGGTCTCAAAATAAGGCTCCAATCCTGAAGCACTCAATTTGGTATGCTGCACTTCTTGAAAACCATTGGTAATCAGATGCAAATGGTATTTTGGTTTCAAATAGTCCAATAATTCTTTCGATCCTGAGACTAATCGTACGATGCGCGGTGACCAATACATGTAATCCACACTAAGATGGTCAGCCAAGTCGGTATCATGAATGCCGTAATGCTCCAATGGCAACACAAAACGGGTACGGTTCAAATAGTCCTTAGTGATTTTATTCTCACGATAAAGTTCCCAAAGGTGCTCATTCAAAGGATGGTACACTTCATGAAACTCATGCGCATTAGGGATGCCTAGGTTTTGCAAATCATATTTCTCGTAGATACGCTCAAAAGCCACTTCAGCAGCAGCGTCAAAATCCCACAAGGTACGGTCTAGGTCAAAGAAGATATGCTTGTATTGTTTCATCGTAACAGCATTTGTCGTTGCCACTCAAACAAAGCCACGGCAGCGGCATGACTAACATTGAGCGAACGGGTTGGACCTGGCACTGGAATGTAGACCACCATGTCACATTGACTAAGCAAATCCTCGCTGAGTCCATGGCTTTCGCTGCCAACGACAAAAGCCACATCCTCGGGAAGTCGTGTATCATAAATACTAGTAGCATTATCGGCAGTTTCGATAGCGACAATGGTCTTTCCTTCTGGAACAATTCTTCGCAAATTGCCCTCATCACTGAAATACCAACGGATGTTGTCGCGGCTGGAGGCAGCGGCGCGACGCACTTTGCCAAGGCGATGCTCATCTTCCTTGCCCAAAAAACAGACCTCGCTGGCACCAATGTTGTCGGCCAATCGAATCAAAGCTCCAATGTTGTCAGGAGTCATCAAATGGTCGGCAACTAGCGTAGGATGCGGCGTTTTTTCATATATTGCCTCAGGAGTAAGCTTGCCAAACAAATCGTTGGATTTCAGGTATGCCATGGCCTGTAAGCTTTATTGAACGATAATCTTTTTCGTATAAGTCTCTGCTTCCGTGGCGATGAGAAGGATATACACGCCTTGGGATAGGGTATGACAGTCCATCTGGATGTCTCCTGAACTTTCACCTTCCCAGATGGGCTGTCCGATACTATTAAAGAGCCTATAGCTGAACGGTTCTTCATAGCTAATGTTCAAATAGCTACGAACAGGATTGGGAAAGACGCGCAGCGTATTCTCGACGCTGTCGACCCCGAGGACGGTAATCTCCACTGTGGAAAAAGCCGGAATGGATTGCAGCCCTTCACTGTTGATGGCCGTAACACTATAGGTGTACGTGCCCAAATTGAGCCACTCCATAAGCGTCGTTTCGTGTTGCAGGGCGATTGGAGTCCCGTTGCGCCTAATGAGGTAGTCATCCGTTGGGTTTTGCGCTTCCCAAGTCAATGTTACCTTATTTTCAACGACTTGGGTTTCCATTTCAAGCACAGGCAAGAAGGTGAAGGTATAGGCTGACGGGAATTGCACATCATCAATCCAACAACAGTCATCACCATAACTGCCACTGCCATTTTTCATGTAAATCCATCTGAATCTGCGTCTTCCAGCGTTCACTGGGAAAGACACGCGACTCCAATCCGCCTCGCCCGACCAAATTCCTTCAGTCTCATTGTCAATATAGAAAGTCAGTTTGTCTCTGTCACCTTCGGTACAGGTCTTTAGGAAGAAACTGATTTCGCCATCTTCGATGACATCCATCTCGACTTGAAGCGTGGTGAGATTGCCGTTGCCAATGACTCCCGTGCGTGCACTATAGGTTCCTGAATTGGCAGTGCCATTGTCGATATACCAAAGTGCACTGCCAAGTGTTTCCCACTCAAAAGCGCTGAAATCACCTGTCTCGAAGGTCTCTTTGATGGGGCCGATGTTAAGAAACTTGGTGCCATTGTACGAATATGGTGCAGCGTCCATAGAATAATACACCTCAAAGTTTGATCCGTTGGGAACACTCGAGGAACTGCTAAACGAAGCCGTCACAATCGCAGCTTCTCCCGCCAAAATCTCTCCCACATTGTGCATGATCGGGTTGAAAACCAAGTCGGAAGAACAACTATACAACTCGATCTTAACATTAGAGATATCTGAAGAGCCTACGTTTTTGATTCCAACCACCAAGTTCCCGACTTCGCCAGGATAGGTCGTATTCAGGGGCCTAAACTCGGAAATGACAAGAGTGGGTGCATGCAAAGTCATCCGAAAATGACTGGTCCAGGTGTCGGTGCCATCAGTGCAGGTAAGGACAAATTCGGCCTGACTGCCATCCGGGATCACATCGTTGACAGCTATTTCAAAAGCATTAGCAATGGTATATTGCTCCAAAGAGGCGACATTGGGAATGTTGGCGGTGCCATGCGTGACTTCCAAAAAGGGAGAATCTGTACTAAGCGAAACCTGCACATTTGAAGCTGTTTCGCTTCCTATGTTTCTGATAGTCACATTGACACCAACAACATCACCATAATCAGCCTGACCGTTTTCATCGTTGATAGAGTAACTGTTGTAGGTAAGATAAGCGCCACTGGAAGGAATGACTGCGATGTCGCGAACTTCTGTGACTTTGTTGTAACTGGTAACCACAAGTTGCAAATTGCCAACTTCGGTTGGACTGACAAAAGTAAGCACCCCTTCGCCGCCGACAATGGGAGTACTGGCAAGGATTTCGCCATCATTGGAAAGGGTAGCTATGGCGTAATCCGCATCCACGGTGAGGTTGAGTTCGGTCTGCCCGAGGAAAACGACCTCTGGTTGACAATTGACATTAAGTTCATTGGGAGCCTCAGTGCGCAGCAGTAAGCTTGGGTCACCAAAGAGAATCCAAGTATTATGGGTCTTGCCTTGGTCTGAAGGGTGCATGTCGAGGATTCTCATATTGCCATTGAGTGAGGCACCGCCAAAGGTATGGTGGAACTGGTCGGCGGAACGCCATTCACAAAGGATGTCCACCATCTCATCTTGGCCCGTCATCGGCGGCTGCCAGGGTTGGGAGGTCCAACTGAACATGCCACCAATGGCACCTGTAGGTGCGCCCGTCACATTGTTGGTGGCTCGCAACCATGCCTCAGCAAAACAATTCACATCAAACTGGCCGTTGTAACAGGCCGTTGACCAGATGAAAGGCAATTTGTAGTCGTTGGTCAGGGCGTTCACGTGATAGTTGTTATAGCTACCCACATACCAACCTGTTGTAGAGCCATGGTTGCAATAGTTGCAGATTCCTGCACCTTCATTGAAGTTTTGGCTCAACATAGACGCATTGGTGCCCGCGCCTACGCCATGATAATGCTGAGAAACCTCAGTGTAGGTGTAATGCATCAAGGTGTCGCGGATGTAGTCAATATGCTGATAGTCAGATTCTCCTCCATTGTGACCGCTGCCTGCTCCTTCTGTTGAGCCTATGCCTATTCCTTTGCCCAACCAATCGGCATCAGCGGCGATGTCACGCTCATAGTATATCACTTTAGCCACTTGATTTTGCACATGAGCCACATTCTCCGCTGAAAAACGGCCTACAAAAACCTCGGGATAATCATCGTTGCCTTCCAATTGTCCGAACCAAATATCCGATGCGCCGTCGCTCATAGCTCTTGGGGTTATTTGTTCATAGTCTCCCACAAGAAGCACATAGCAAAGATTCTCATTGGGATCGTTGTAATGGCTAAGAATGAACGACTTGATTTGGTCTGTATTGTTGCCACCGATGTCGGAAAGGTTGACCAAGGTCGTTGGGCGACCCGACTCGTTTTTCCAAGCCACGAATGGCCGCATGGCATCAAGAAACTCGGGAGGACAAATGACCAACATTTCACCCTCATCGGGGATAAAGTTGTATTTTGCCGCCCGCTCCCGATAGTTGACGAAACGGTGCTGGTACATGGCATTGGTTTCAGCTGTCATTCCCCTTTGGTTTGACTTGCGACTCATTTTAGGATTGCTGCCGTTTTCGCCCGTTTTACGCATCTCAAGAGTCAATTGGGTGTAGACTCTTAGGGTTCTCGTAATAGGATTATAGGCAAAAGGATAGACCAGAATATTCTGTCCACGGAAGTCACGAAGGATATACGGTTGGTCTAATTTTGCCTGTAAACCTGGGAAGAAGCGGTTCTGGGCATAGGCATCGCCATAGCGGAACGGCACATCATCGGGATTGATCTCGCGGCTGAAGTTGCCTTTGGATGGCGCGACCTCGATGCCTTCAAAATTTTGGTATTTGGCCTCCTTGACCTGTACTTCCATCGCGGCCAAGTTGTCAATGAGCACGGGAATGGCATACAATGGAAGGTCGGGTGAGCCTTCCTCGAGCATGGAGACCATCTTAGGCACTTTGATGATGTATTGCAAACCCTTTGGCGTGTTGACTTCTTCCTTAAAGAAGCCGCCCAAAGTGAAGCTCAGTTCCGTCTTTTGCTCCGTGTCGGACATCAGTTTGACTTTGGGAGCGGTAGGGCTTTGTTGGAGACAACCCACCCATTCCTGTGCAATCAGGTTGATTGATGCCAAACAGATGATAAGAAACAACAATCCTTTTTTCATTTCTCGAATGTATTTAACTTCGTTGAATCTATGATTTGGCGCAAAAATAAGACTTTTTTGTCGTCCGAACGCACCTGGAAGAAATAATTGATGCAAAAAAAACAACAAACGGACTCCCCAAAAGGAAGCCCGTCTGCCTCGTCGGATTTCAAATAGTCTGTGACGATACGTTCAAGGATTAGTCCACGTTCTTATGGAGATAGGAGTTCTCTCCGCTAATGCCGTTTTGGGAAGCCGAATAATCCGACAACTCCTCATCGGCTTGGTTGATTTCCACATTGCGGCGTAAATAAGCGGGTTGGTTTTCCAGTTCCTCCAATCCCCTTGCCGTCCTGAAGTTCATGCTCAAGGCGCGCAAACGCTGCTTCTTCAGCTGTTCCTTCGGGTCGGCTTGCTTGGCTTTCTTCGCCTCCAACACGGCGATTTCCTGCTCGGCTTTGGCTTGAACCTCTTCCTGGGTGATGATGCGCGAGGTGATTTCGAAACCGTCATCATCGTTAGTGCCGCTTGAGCGGAAGGGATTGTCGAACACCCTCACCACGGGTTTTTCTTCTTCATAATGGACCGTGCGAGGTGTTTCTTGAACAGGAGCTGGTGTTGGTTCAATGGTAGGCTCGAAGAGCGGTGTGTCATCATCGGGTTGGTTGTCTTCAACGGTTGGGGTCGGCGTTTCGACAGGCTCAACGACCTTTGGCTCGATAGGCTTTATAGTATTGGTCGGCCCTTCGACAGGCTCAGGGACCTCGGTAACTGGAGTGAACAAGGAATGGACTGTCTTTTCTTCATGTTTTTCAATGGGCTGTTCTTCCTTCGGGAACACCTTCTCAACCTCAGTAGCCGCAACCGAGCCCACAGCCAGATTTGCCGGCTGAGCAGATCCTTCGACCTTTCGGCTCTGCTCAGGAGCCTCAGGGGTCTCAGTTGTTTCGCCTTTCACCTTCCCACTCAAGTCGTAAACCTTCTTCGGTTGGACAGGGTTGACAGAGTTGACAGGGTTCTGCTTTTCGGCGAGCACGGCACTGTAAGGCTTGGCATCGTGGTTGAAACCCGTGGCAATCAAGGTGACGCTGAGAGCCTCGCCGAGGCTTTCGTCGGTGCCGTTGCCCCAAATGACATCGGAATTATTGCCGCAGGCATTCTGAGCGATTTCGAGGATCTCATCCACTTCATCGAGCGATACCTCGTTAGTACCTGAAGTGATATAGAGCAGGATGTTTTTCGCGCCTTCAATGTTCGAATCGTTGAGCAGTGGCGAATGAATGGCATCTTTGATGGCTTTCTCGGCGCGGTTCTCGCCTTCGGCAACTCCCGAACCCATAATGGCTTTGCCGCTGTCTTTCATGACAGTCTTCACATCCTCGAAGTCGACGTTGACATAGCCAGGCACGGTGATGATTTCAGCGATGCCTCGTGCAGCCGTAGCCAACACGTCATCAGCCTTCTTGAAAGCCTCGGAGAGCTTCATATTGCCATATTGGTCGCGTAGTTTGTCGGTGCTGATGAGGATGAGCGTGTCGACACATTTCTTCAGCTCATCGATACCCGCCAAGGCTTGCAGCTTGCGGCGACGACCTTCGCGTTCCATAGGCATGGTGACAATGCCCACGGTAAGGATGCCTTTATCCTTGGCCATCTTGGCCACGACAGGAGCAGCACCAGTGCCCGTACCACCACCCATACCAGCAGTGACAAACAGCATCTTGGTGTCATCATCCATCAGGGCTTCCAGCTCGTCACGGCTCATCTCTGCGGCTTCACGTCCGATGTTGGGATCGTTGCCGGCGCCCAACTCACGCTTGCCAAGGTGAACGGTAGTCTTCACACGGCTCTTCAACAAGGCTTGATGGTCGGTATTGCAAAGTACGAAGTCAACGCCTTGGATGCCTTCCTCCATCATGTGGTTAACAGCATTGCCACCGCCGCCACCGACACCGATGACCTTGATATAGTTGGGTTTCTCCACGTCAACGGGCTTGAACAACTCGTTTTGGGCGTTTGGGTTAGTTATGTAGTCTTCTGCCATAGTGCTGTAGTTTTGATGGGTTATTCAATGTTGTCGGGTGTGAAGAAATCAGTGAGGGAAGCTATAATTCCTTTTACGTCGAAGCCTTTTTTCTTTTTCTTCTTGCTGTCGGCTTCTTCCTTGTCTCCTTCGTTTTCCTCCTCTTCTGGATTCACAGTGGGGACCTCCTCCTTTTTCAAAGCTTCGAGACGTGATGCCTCGGCAGCTTTCGAGGCTTTCAGATACTCGTCGTGTTCCATTCGGGCAATGGTCTCAATGACAATACCGATACCCGTTGAGTACATCGGGCTCGACATTTCCTTCATCTCGGTTTGGTTGAGGTGTTCGTTGGGATAACCGATGCGAACCTCCAAGCCCGTCTTGAACTCAGCCAACTGCTGGATGTGTTTCATCATGGCACCGCCGCCTGTCAACACAATGCCAGCGATGAGTTGGTTGTCGGTCTTGGCCTTCTGGATTTCATAGTTGACCAGCTCGAAGATCTCCTCCAAACGGGCTTGGATGATGTGAGCCAGGTTCTTGAAAGAGATTTCCTTAGGCTCTCTGCCACGGATGCCAGGAATGGAGACCACCTCATCATCGCGGTTCTCGCTGGCCAAAGCCGAACCGAACTTCACCTTCACCTCTTCGGCGTAATGCTTGATGATGGAACAACCTGTGCAGATGTCTTCAGTGATGATGTTGCCACCAAAAGGAATCACGGCGGTATGTTGTATCTTCTTGTCCTTGAAAATGGCGATGTCGGTAGTGCCGCCGCCAATGTCAACGAGTACCACTCCAGCATCCTTTTCTTCCTCATCGAGCACAGCTTGTGCCGATGCGATAGGTTCAAGGATCATATAGTCCATGTCCAGGCCTGCATTTTGGATGCAATGAATGATGTTTTTGGCCGCTGAGGTTTGGCCAATGATGACATGGAAGTTGGCCTCAATCTTATTGCCCAACATACCCACAGGGTTGGTGGCCAACTCGCCATCCACATAGGTGTCCTGACGGATGACATCGATGATCTCTTCGCCAGGGGTCATGTTGATTTTAAAGGTGTCGTTGCGCAGACGTTCAAGTTCTGCTTCAGAGATTTCAGTGTCGTGATGGTCACGCATCAGCACGCCACGATGTTGCAAACTCTTGATGTGCTGACCGGCGATGCCCACGCTGACACGGTTGATTTCGACGCCCGATTGGTCAGAGGCTTGCTTGACCGCCGTCTTGATGGCCTCGACGGTGTCGAAGATATTGGTGACCACACCACGCCGAACACCTGTGGATACGGTCTTACCGTACCCCAAGATTTCAATTTTTCCTTTGTCGGACTTCCGGCCCACGATACAAGCCACTTTGGTGGTGCCGATATCCAATCCGACGATGATTTTTCCTTCGCTCATAACATTATCGTTTTGTACAGACTATTTGATTTTTATAATTCAGATTGATACTTTTCAAAGTCTTGGTCTCAGGGCTGTCGATGCGCTGCTTCATAAAGATTTCCAAACGCTTCAGCTTATCCGAGGCATCGCAGGTATCGCCCACAACCACTCTACCATCGAAGCCCTTCACAGTGAGTTCGAACTGGTTTCTTTTGTTGCAATAGAGTTGCCCAATACAATGGCCCACAAAGTCATTCCCCTCAATGGCCTCGCACCAATGTAAAGCATTGAGCAGATTCCGATCGCATTCAAGGGTGTCAGTAAGCTGATAAGTAGTCGAGTCACTCCTGAGTTCAAAATTGCCGCTGGTCACCAACACATATGGTGTATAGGTACGGCTCGATGGAATAACGAAACCTTCGCGGGTGACATAGACGGAATGTCCGTTCTTGCCAAACACCCTAAACCATGGCTCATATTCCTGGAAGCTGACATTCAGCGTACCGTCAAGGTCGATGTATGAAGAACCATTCTCTATCCATGCGTTGCTTTCCAACACTTTCTGGATGGCAATCATGTTGACGGTGCCAACTTTCGAATTGCCACAGATCTGTTCAATCTCATCATGCAAGGCCGTCTTCCTGACAAAGCCCGTATCGGTGGCTGGAATCAGCTGAATCGACTTCAATGGCATGGTCAGGTAGTTTTCTCGCGCAAACACGAACAAAACCACCAGCGCAGCAGCTGTGACAACCCACAACAATATGCTTAAAATCTTCTTTACCATGACTTTATCAGTTCTTCAAGAGGTTCAACAAAACGGTCGATGTCGCCTGCGCCCATGGTAATGAGCAATTCTGGCTTTTCGCTGTCAATCAAGCTGATAAGCTCCGATTTCTGGCAAACTCTTTTATCAGTCATCGGCACCTTTTCCAACAAAGCCTTTGAGGTGATGCCTTCGATGGGTTTCTCACGAGCAGGATAGATGTCCAAAAGAATAAGTTCATCAGCCAAGGCCAAAACGGAGGCGAACTCATCCATGAAATCACGGGTACGACTGAATAAATGAGGCTGGAAGACCAGTGTAATGCGTTTTCCAACATAGGAAGCTCTTACAGCTGTCAGGCAAGAACGAATCTCCTCGGGATGATGAGCGTAATCATCTATATAACAATGCTTCTCATTGTTGACATGGATGTCGAAGCGGCGCTTCACACCTTTGAAGGTCGACAAAGCCTCGGCAATGGCTTCAGCTGGCAGTCCCACTTGACGTGCTGCGATGAAGGCTGCTGTGGCATTCAGCACATTATGGTTACCCGCCATGGGCAATCTGACCTCGGTTTTTTGGCCTTCGCCATAAATCACAAAATCAGTGACACCTTTTTCCGATTTGAGAACTTCGGCGCAATAGTCGCAAGCCTCACCAAAACCGAAACGGATGCCATTCTCCACCTCGATGTCCAAGCCCTCTTTCACGATGACTTTATCTTGTGTAAGATGTGCAAAGTCGTTGAAGCCCTGTACCAAATGCCTTTTGTCGCCATAGATGTCCAAATGGTCGGCATCAATGGAGTTGATGATGCTAATGTTAGGATGAAGTCGCAGGAAAGAATGGTCATACTCGTCGGCCTCCACAACCAAAGTACTGTCTGCGCCTTCACTCAAAAGCAGGTTGCTGTTAAAGTTGTTGGCGATGCCACCGATGAAGGCAGTGGTGTTTACCTTGCATTGATGCAGGATGTGTGCGACCATAGCTGTGGTAGTAGTCTTGCCATGCGTGCCGGCCACTGCTATAGTGAAGTGGCCTTCCGTGATCTTGCCCAAGGCTTCGGCACGTTTCAGAATCGGCAGGTTGCGCAGCCGGAGGGTCTCAAACTCCTTGAGGTCGTACGGCACGGCTGGAGTGTAGATGACCGACTCAATGAGGGCGGGCAATAAGTTGTTGTTATCTTCATAATGGATTGCCACGCCCTCATTTTCCAATTGCCGAGTCAGCGGAGAAGGTGTGCGGTCGTAACCTGCTACTGTATAGCCCTGACTATGGTAATACCTAGCCAAAGCGCTCATCCCAATGCCGCCAATGCCTAAAAAATAAATCGTATGTCCTTCTCCGTGTTTCATTTTCCTCTCTTTTCATCGGTTCGACTTGCTCAGGGGCCTAAACCCCTGAGCTTGTCAAAGGATCACATAACAATTAACTATTAACTATCAACTTATAACATTAACAATTTGATCTACAATATCATCTGCAGCGTTCGGCCGAGCGAACTTGCCGATGTTTTTACTTAATTTGGCCTGCAACGCACTGTCATCCTTCAGGCGGAACAAAGTGGGAACGAGTTCCTTCTCCGCATCGGCATTGCGCACCATAAGGGCAGCTTCTGCGTCGACAAGTTGTTGGGCGTTCTTGGTCTGATGGTCTTCGGCTGCCGTGGGCAGGGGCACGAAGATGACAGGCTTCTGCACCAAGGCCAATTCAGAAATCGACATGGCACCTGCCCGCGAGATGACCACATCCGCGAGGCCATAGGCCAAGTCCATACGGTCGATGAAGACAGTGGGCTTCACCTGGTTTCCCAAACCTAAAGTCTTCACTTCCTCTTGGGCTTGGGTGATATATGTCTTGCCCGTCTGCCAGATGAGTTGCAAGTCATTGTCCTTGAAGGCAGCAAGTTGCGCACTGATGCCCATGTTGATGCCCAAGGCACCTTGGCTGCCACCCACAAGCAAGGCAACAGGTTTCTTCGGATCAAGGTTGAAGAATTCGGCAGCTTCCTCACGGGTACCATTGAGGGTGATATTTGCCCTCAAGGGATTACCAGTGAAGTGTATCTTCTCAGCAGGGAACCATTGGTCGAGATGGTCGTAAGCCACGCAGATAGCCTTTGCCTTCTTGCCCACGTTGCGGTTGGTCTTGCCTGGATAGGAGTTCTGTTCCTGAATGACAGTGGGGATACCGAGATAGTTGGCTGCCATCAAAGTTGGGCCACTTGCAAATCCACCAACCCCAATCACCACATCAGGCTTGAAGCGCTTTAAGATGGCGATGGCATGATTGATGCTACTTGTAAGCTTTAACGGCAACAAGAGTGACTTGATGTCTTTGGTCATCCCACTAATCCACAAGCCTTCGATAGGGTAGCCAGCTTTTGGCACCCGTTCCATCTCCATACGGCCTTTGGCACCAATAAAGAGGATGTCGGCCTGAGGAAACCTCCGCTTCAAGGCGTCCGCAATGGCAATGGCGGGAAAGATATGACCGCCCGTGCCACCTCCGCTAATCACGACTTTCAAGTTCTCTTTCATCTTCAGTAGTTTCTGTAAGTGCTTGTATTTCTTGTTCTTTATTCATTTCTTCGTCTTCCATGCTTCGCGTAACGCTCAATATCATGCCTAAAATAAGGCCAGTGGCCATCAACGAGGTACCACCCATGCTAACCATAGGTAGCGGCTGACCCGTGACGGGCAACAATCCGATGGAGACCCCCATATTGATCATCGCCTGTAAGATGACCAAGAAGCCCAATCCGAAGGCCATCAGCGCGCCGAAAGTAAGCGGACGCTTGATGACAATGCGCAACACCCTTGTGAAGAGAATCACATAGAGCAACAATACGACAATGCCGCCAATAAGCCCATATTCTTCAACAATGATCGCATAGATGAAGTCGGAATAAGGGTGTGGTAGGAAATTGCGCTGCTCGCTCTTTCCAGGACCTTTTCCGAAGACCGAACTCGAAGCCACAGCTATGTCGGCATAGGTGCGTTGCAAGTGCTTGTCATCAAAGGGATCGACTTTCTCCTTGTCCTCCCCCATTGACTTCAAGCGGTTGGCCCAAGTCTGGATTCGGTTCTGCTTTTCTTTATATTCAACACTCACCTCACCTTTAGCCAGGGCTTCCTGCTGGGCTTTCACTCCACGACTGTTCTGGATGCTAGTCTTGGCGGCATCGAAGCCCAAATAGGCACCCATGCCAACAACACACAACCCGACAAGTGCCAAGATGTGTAAAAACTTCACCCTACCGATGAAGAGCAGCACCATACACACAGCGGTCAAGATGACAGCGGTCGAAAGGTTCTCGGAGAAAATCAAGGCAACTGTCAACAGGATGGGCGCGGCCAACTTGATCAGGAAGTCCTTGAAAAGGTAAACCGAGCCTTCCATCATAATGATCTGGCGCGACAAGTAGGTGATGAGGATGATTTTAGCCATCTCACTGGGCTGGAACGAAAAACCGCCAAGATTGATGGAGCGGCTGGCATCGTTGATGTTGCGTCCAAACACCAAGGTGTAAAGCAACAAGGCCAAGCTGGGAATCATCAGCAGCAAGGCAATCTTCGCATAACGCTTATAGTTAATCCGCGAGGCACCAATCATCATCAGTATGCCGAAAATCAGCATACCCAAATGCTTCATCATCAGGCGACCTGTGTTGCCCTCGTATTTTGAGACTGCCAAGACGCTAGTCGCGCTATACACCACAATCAGCGAGATGATGCTCAAAATCAAGGCGACAATCCAAATCACCTTGTCACCCTTCATTATTTTATTGATGACGTTCATGCTCCATTCTCTTTACAGTTTCCGTGAATTGGTTGCCACGTTCAGTATAGGTCTCCCCTTTCGCCGACTTGCATGCGGGCGAAAACAGCACGATATCATTGTCCTGGGCAAGCAAGGACGCCAGATTGACAGCCTCATCCATGTTATCAACTTCAAACAATTCCGTAATATCTTTATGAAAAGCTTTCTTCAACTTGGCATTGCCTTCGCCGACACACACCATAGCCCGCACCTTCTGCCTCACGACCTTCTTCAAGTCCTTGAAATCAGCCATACTGTCGTCACCACCTGCAATCCAAACAACAGGCTTCACGATATTCTGGAAGGTGAACCAAGTGGCGTTGACATTTTCGGCACGCGAATCATCGTAATACATCACGCCGTCAACGGTAGCAATATACTCCTGACGATGGTCGACAGTATTCAAGTCGCTAAGGCTCAGCTTGATGTTCTCCTTCCTGATTTGCAAAACCTTTGATGATATACTTGCCACCATAGTGGAGGGTTGCTTGGGTTTCGTGTTGATCAATTCCTCAAAATAAGTCATGGTTGATTAGTTGTTCAGTTGTTCAGTTAAAATGTTCGATTCTTGAATTTTAAATCTTGAATCTTTGAATTATCAAATCTATCTGATTTTAAACGTAATAAGCGTGAATGCTGCCAGCAATATGGTGACAATCCAAAATCTAATGGTAATCTTCACCTCATGATGGACGGTATTGTATCCTTCTCCACGCCCCTTGAAAGTGACGGTGGAGTTAGGCCAAGCTTTCTTGAAGTCACTATAGCTGGTGCGGAAGTGGTCATGCAAAGGACCTTTCTTCCAAATGCGGTGCTTCTTTCCCGTCTTGACAAAGCGCTTCACGTCCAAGTCGGAAAGGATCTCAAACAGGAACACGCCGCAAAGCAAAGGCAACAGCAACTCCTTGTGCATAATGATAGCCGACACCGCGATGATGCCACCGATGGTCAGGCTACCCGTGTCGCCCATAAAGATCTGTGCCGGGAAAGAGTTGAACCACAAAAAGCCGACAAGGGCACCTACAAAAGCAGCCATAAACACGACAAGTTCCTCACTTCCTGGGATATACATCACATCGAAGTGGCTAGCTGTGACCGCATTACTGGAGATATAAGCCAAAATGACCAAAGTAATTCCTATGATGGCCGAATTGCCCGAAGCCATACCATCCATACCATCGTTGAGATTGGAGCCGTTGCTGACAGCAGCCACGACAAAGACAGTAAGCAGCACAAAGAAAATCCAAGCAAGGTTATACATCCACTTAGGACCAGCCCACTTGAATAAGTCGGCATAGTTGAGGTTGTGGTTTTTCAGGAACGGGATAGTAGTCCTTGTCGACTTCACGTCGGGACTCTTCACCACGATTTCCTTGTTGTCCTCAATCTTCAACTGGACAGTCTCGTTGATTTGCACCGCAGGGCTGAAACGCAAGGTCAAGCCGACAAGCAGACCGAGCAGAATCTGTCCGCCTAACTTTACTGCAGGCTTCAGTCCGTCTTTCTTGCCCCTAAAGGTCTTCACAAAGTCATCGGCAAATCCTAAAATACCAAGAATCAACGTAGTGGCAATCATCAATAGGGTGTAAACACTATGAAGCTTGCACACCAAAAGCACTGGGATCAAAATGGCGGCAATAATGATTACGCCACCCATAGTGGGTACACCAACTTTCTTGGTGTTATATGGATCAATGGACTCATCACGCTGGGTCTCAACGATTTTCTTACGCTTCAACATCTTGATGAACCAATTGCCAAACCACACGGCCACCACCAATGAGAGGATGATGGCAACGGCAGCCCGGAAGGTGACGTAGTTGAACACACCCGCACCCGGAAAATCGCATTTTTGCAGATAATTGAACAGATAGTACAACATGGCTTATGCCTCCTTCAATGCTTCCGACAACACTTCCTTGTCATCGAAATGGTTCTTTACTCCGTTGATTTCCTGATAGTTCTCATGACCTTTGCCTGCCAAAAGGATGATGTCACCCCGTTTAGCCAAGGCCACAGCAGTACGAATAGCCTCGCGACGGTTGGTAATGCTCAACACCTTGCCACGGTCTTCTTCGGCCACACCAGCTTTCATCTGACGAATAATCTCATCAGGGTCTTCGTTGCGCGGATTGTCGCTGGTGAGGATGACACGATCGCTGAGCTTCACAGCGACGACAGCCATCTCGGGACGCTTTGTGGTGTCACGGTTGCCGCCACAGCCCACCACGGTGATGAGCGTCTCCTTGTGGCAACGCACCTCATTGATGGTCACCAACACATTCTCCAATGCGTCAGGCGTGTGGGCATAGTCGACGATACCAACAATACCTTGTTCAGAATGCACCATATCGAAACGACCGTTAGCACCACGCAACTTGCTGATTTCGACCAGCAGCTCATCCTTATTGAATCCCAAAGCCGTAGCCGCACCATAAATGGCCAAGAGGTTACTGGCATTGAACCCGCCGACAAGTTGTGTGAACATCTCAATACCATTCACCTTAAGCAGCATACCGTCGAAATGGCTTTCCATGATGACACCTTTGAAGTCAGCATCGTGTTTCAAGGCATAGCTCAACTTGCGGGCCTGCGTGTTTTGCAGCATAAACGCGCCGTTCTTGTCATCCAAGTTGGTCAAGGCGAATGCGGACTGCGGCAAACCGTCGAAGAACTTCTTCTTGGCGTTGCGATAGTTGGCCATAGTCTTGTGGTAATCCAAGTGGTCGTGCGTCAAGTTGGTGAAAATGCCTCCAGCGAAATGCAATCCCGCGATGCGGTCTTGCGCAACACTGTGGGAACTCACCTCCATAAAAGCGAACTCACAGCCCTTGTCAACCATCTGCTGCAACAAGGTGTTCAGCTCGATAGGATCAGGGGTCGTGTGCGTCGAAGGAACGACCTCACGGTTGACAATGTTCTCAATTGTCGAGAGCAAACCGCAACTATAGCCCGCTTCAGTGAAAAGCCTATATAATAAGGTGGCGATGGTGGTCTTGCCGTTGGTACCTGTCACGCCCACCAACTTCAACTTCTCCGAAGGATTGCCGAAGAAATTGGAAGCGCCAACACCCAATACGTATGCTGAGTTATCTACTTTCACGTAGGTGACATTTTCAGCTTTTTTACGGGGCAGTTTCTCACACACAACCACCGAAGCGCCTTTTTCGATGGCACCGTCAATGTAGTCGTGGCCATCGACCTGCGTACCTTTGACGGCAAAAAACAAAGTGCCTTGGCTTACCTTACGGGAATCGAAAGTGATGTCGGCAACATCAACGTCTTTCTCTCCAACGATCTCCAAAAGGTTGCAATTCGTCAATATGTCTTTGAGTTTCATCATTTTTCAAGTTTTAAGTGCATTGTGCTATTGGCTTTGACGGTATCGCCAGCGTGCAGCGACTGCTCTTTGACAACACCTTGACCCGTGAATTCCGTACTGATGCCCATATTCTCAAGGAGATAAATGGCATCCGTGATGTCCATACCGACCACATCAGGCACAACACAATTGGAAAGTTTGGCCTCGCGCATGGTGATTTGGCCATTCTCATTGCTCTCAACCGTTACCCAGTCGCCATTGATGGCATAGTCACTGTAGTTTTTGGCTATGCCTTTAAGATACTGCGACTCCTTGTCGTGACGCACAATGACAGGGGCCTTAGCTTTATCCGCTTTCATCACGACGCTATCGTCTTCCATGATTCCAATGCGCGTGGCATACACCTTTTCGGCAATCTCCCTGAAACCTGGTGCCGACACGCCGCCAGCAGCCCATTTGGCGCCACGGGCGCGGCTCACCATGATGATGCAACTGTAGCGCGGCTTATCGGTGGGGAAATAACCCACAAAAGTGGTGTTGTACAACTTTCTGCCAATGCCCGGTTCGTGGTAGGCATAGCCTTGAACCTTGTCATAATACTGTGCAGTACCCGTCTTGCCTGCCACACCCACAACGCAACCAGCAAATTGACGCTTGGCCGTGCCTCTAATCACCACACCCTCCAGCATGGTCTGTATTTTCTCTATGGCCTCTGGCGAAGCAATATGCTCATTGAGCACGATGGGGTCAAACTTCTCCACGGTCTGTTCGCCACGACGGATCTCAGTGACAAATTGAGGCTTCATCATGCGACCTCCATTGGCGATAGCATTATAAAGCATCAAGAGCTGCATTGGGGTGACGTTCACCTCATAGCCGATTGACATCCACGGCAAGGACACATTCGACCAAAGCTTGCGGCCGTCCTTGGTCTTGTCGTTCGGATGCTTGATGACAGGCTGGGCCTCACCCGTGATGCCTGTGCCGATTTTCTTGTTCAGACCCAAGGCATACAGGCCATCGACATATCTCTCAGGATGGGCGGCAAAGTTTTTGGTAACCAGCACCGCAGTGCCTTTGTTAGATGACTGCTCAATGACCTCCTGCACAGTGCAGATACCACCTTTGGCGAAGCTATGGTCATCCTTCATCGTACGGTTCGAGAACTTGATGGGGCCCGTACCGATGTTCACCTTATCGCTGAGGTTCATGTTCTCGTTGTTGTTGAGCAGCACGACCATCGAAGCAATCTTGAACACCGAACCCGGCTCGTAGCGCTCAGTCAAGGCCACATTGTACAGTTCCTCATATTTACCTGTTTCATGGTTGAGGCTCAAGTTGGCCAAAGCTTTGACATAACCCGTCTCCACATCCATTAGGATGGCGCAACCTTGTTCAGCCTTGTTGACGGTCAACGTATTGTTGAGTGCACTCTCCACAATATCCTGCAACTTGATGTCGAAGGTAGTGATGACATCATCGCCGTTTTGGGCATCTGTGTTGTCTTCTGAGTCGACAGGGATCCAACCACCGTGGTGGATTCTGCGCACCAGTTGCCTGCCGTTTTGTCCTCTGAGATAGTCATTGTAAGCGCCCTCAAGACCGAAAAAGTACCCCTTCTTCTCGTTGGCCATGCCAAGCATGAGGCTAGCCAGATTCTTATAGGGATGTTCGCGCCTAATTTTCTTTTCAACGATGATGCCTCCTTTGTAGATACCACGGTTGAAGATGACAAAGCTTTGCATCTTGCGCAGCTCCGCTTGGGTGATGTTCAGTGCTATCTTGTAGTGACGGTTTTTTTTGGCCCTGCCTTCGGCGAAGAAAGCCTTCCATTGGGCAGCATTACGCTTGGGAAGCAACTCAGCCATCTGTACGCATAGCGAATCGATGTTTTCAGCCAAAACAACCGAGTCAACTGCCTTGTAATCGAAAAAGACATCATAGAGCGGGATGGTGGTTGCCATCAGTTGCCCATCAGCAGAAAAGATGTTGCCGCGCGATGCTTCCAAAGTGTCGACACGGTATTCACGCTGTTCGGCGAGCTTCACCAACTCCTTATTGTCCTTGGTCTGCACCACAATGATTTTCGCGATGATGGCGATGCCAAAGACAAGGACGAGGAAATAAACCAAATAGGTCTTCCAAAGCGTATCGGTTTTCGGATCAATCATGGCTCCTCTTTCTTTTCGGGTTCGACATTCATGTTGATACGCTTCAGGGGCTCGGTGGCTTCCTTCAGTCCTGTACCTTGCAGCCTTTTGACCAGTACTGACTGTTTTGAGGCCTCCATAATGGCCGACTTCACCTGTATGTATTCCACCTGCAAGTCATTGAGACGTTTGGTGGCTTGTGTCAACTCACGGTTCTTCTCCTCCGCTATGTAGGTGTTAGTGATGATAACCATAAGCAACAGGGTGACATACGCAAGGAAGAGAAACTGCTTGGTGAATTTCTCCCTTACGAGGAAAGTGCCGCCCAGAACCGACATTACTCTCTTACCACCCTTCTTGTTCTTCTTTGTATCTTTCTTATCTCCCATGTCTTTATTTCCTTTCCGCGATTCTGAGTTTAGCGCTGCGAGCTCTGTTGTTGCTTTCCATCTCCTCATCGGAGGGAACAATGGGCTTGCGCGTGATGATAGTATATGGTGTCAACAGGTTTCCGTAAAAGTCCTTCTCCTCCTTGCCTTCGGCGTTGCCAGTCTTCATGAAGTTCTTCACGAGACGGTCTTCCAACGAATGATACGACATCACCACAAGACGGCCACCCTGCTTCAAAACATCTGGGCATTGTGCGAGGAAAGCGCTGAGCGCTTCGAGCTCTTGGTTCACCTCAATGCGCAAAGCTTGGAAGAGTTGGGCAAGCACCTTGTTCTCCTTGCCACGTGGCAAACGGCGTTGCACTGCAGCCTTCAGCTGTTCGGTGGTCTCAATGGGCTCGGCCTCGCGCGCCATGATGATGTCGGAGGCGATGAGCTGGGGCTGTTGCATCTCGCCATAGAGACGAAAGATGCGCGTCAGGTCGGCATGGTCGTAGGTATTCACCACGGTGGCGGCATCATTGGGGGTCATCTGGCTCATTCGCATGTCCAAAGGTCCGTCGAAGCGGGTCGAGAAGCCTTTCTCAGGTGTGTCGAATTGGTGCGAAGAAACACCCAAGTCGGCGATGACGCCGTCAATCTGACAACCGCCGTTATAAAGCTGAATAAAGTTCTTGAAGTACTTGAAGTTTTGGGGAATGAAGGTGAAGCGTTCATCATCAAAGGCATTGGCTTCGGCATCCTCGTCCTGGTCGAAAGCATAGAGGTGACCCGTCGTCAACCTTTCAAGGATGGCGCGCGAATGGCCACCACCGCCAAAGGTAACGTCGGCGTAGATGCCCTCGGGGTTGATGTTCAAGCCCTCGATGCACTCTTTCAACATGACCGGATTGTGATACATGTTTATCCTCCCTATTTGATGTTTTCGCCAAGCAGGTTGAAGAACTCCTCGTCGTCAAGCTCGTCGATGGACTGTTCGTAGAGGTTCTTGTCCCAGATTTCCATCTTTGTCGTGACCGAAGTGATGACCAGGTCTTTCACGAGTGCACCTTTTTCGATGAGGTCCTTGGGAATCTGCAGTCGACCGCTGCCGTCGAGTCGCACGAAACGGGCTCCAGCATTGTATTTGCGCAGCACCGCCTCCTGCTTCGCCTTGAATTGGCTGAATGCAGCACGCAGCTGGTCTTGCACCTCATCCCAGTCTTTTCTCGTGTAGAGTTCAAGGCAGGTGGCATGAAGACCAGGACGAAGGACAAAGCCTTCTTCCACTTGACTTCCCAATTGCTCCTTGAATTCGCTAGGCACCAAAAGACGGCCTTTCGAATCCAATTTGCAGTTATAATGTCCTACCAAGTAACTCATTGTCGTTTGTCATCATTTTTCCAGCTGCAAAGATATACACTTTTTCCCACTTACAAACACTTTTCTACACAAATTAAAAACAAGTTATCAACAAAATTTGTTCATAACTTTGTTTATATCTTGTTGAAATCTTGTTAATTTTTTAGAGTTCAAAGCAATATTTTTCAACAAAAAACAATGGATTTCGGCTTTTTTTGTTACTTTTGCAAAATAGTTGAGAAAAACACCGCACTTATGGACATCAAAAAAGCCGAATTCCTAATGAGCAACACTCGCTTTGAGTTCTTGCCGAACGACAACATTCCCGAATATGCCTTCATTGGCCGCTCCAACGTGGGCAAATCATCGCTAATCAACATGTTGGTGCAACGCAAAGGTTTAGCCAAAACTTCATCGGTGCCAGGAAAAACGGTGGCCATCAACCATTTCATTGTCAATGACGCTTGGTATCTCGTCGACTTGCCGGGCTATGGTTATGCACAGCACTCGAAGAAGACTCGCGAGCAATGGCGCGTGATGATCAACAACTACATCAGTCGCCGCCGCAATTTGGTGTGCACTTTCGTTTTGGTCGACTCGCGCATCGAGCCGCAAAACAACGATTTGGGCTTTGTAGAATGGTTAGGTGAAAACCAAGTGCCTTTCTGCATTGTGTTCACTAAAGCTGACAAGGTCTCGAAAGCTGAGCTTGAAAGGAATGTGGAGGCTTTTAAGGCAAAACTTTTGGAAGAGTGGGAAGAACTACCGCCTATCTTTATCACTTCGGCGGAGAAAAAGACTGGCCGCGATGATGTTCTCAATTACATCGAACAACAAAACAACGAGATTGCTGATTTAATGAACAAACACTAATCAAATTCAATCTTTAAATACTTAATCCTTAAATCTAAAAACACTATGTGGGGAGTCATTGTATCTATCTTCATCGGAGCCCTGGCAGGTTTCATTGCCAGTAAAATCATGAAAAGAGGCCATGGCCTTTTGGTAAACATCATCGTAGGTCTAGTCGGCGGTGTCCTAGGCAGCTGTATTTTCAGAGAGCTCGAGCTGACAGTAAGCGACACTTTCTGGGGCCAGTTGCTGGTCGGAACAGCGGGTGCCGTTGTGCTACTCCTTATCCTTTCCCTGTTCAAGAGAAAATAAGTGAGGCTTATGTAAAAGAAACAGAGTCAGGCTGTTCTGGCTCTGTTTTTTTTCATCTGAAATAAACCCTTGTGATACCCGTTCCGCCTGTTTCGAGCGAAGCATCGCAGAATCGTTCCACTTCACGGTTGTGGCTGAGTTTTTCACGGATGAGCTTGCGCAGGATGCCATTACCCTTGCCGTGAAGGATACTCACCTCCTTGATGCTCAACAGTTTGGCTTCATCCAAATACTTATCCACGATGTCCAAGGCTTCTTCGGCTCGCTTACCGCGCACATCGAGAGTGAGGTCGAAATGCTCGGCCTTTTCGCTGAGTTCTTCGGCAATAAGTCCTGCCTGCCAGCGGCGCTGCGTCTTTCGTGCCTCGGCACGGCTCACTTTGCGGAGCTTATCGGGCGAGGTGCGCAGCTTTATGCTGTCGAAGAGGATGGTTGCATCGGTATCGTTGATGCTCAGGATTTCACCCACCACCTGCATGTCGTCGATGCAGACGGTGTCGCCCACCTTGAGCTCCTCCTCGGCTTCTCCTTTCTTCTTCTCTTCGGCTACTTCCTTGGCTTTCTGAGCGATTTCCTCTTTTGTCTTTTCAAGGTTCTGGCGGATCTCCTTGGTCTTGGTCTTCTCAGCCTGTGCCTCCTTGATTTCCTTGATGGTGCGCTCGATCTGGCTATTGGCTTTTTGGATGAGCTCTTGTGCCTCTGCGGCAGCATCGCGAAGATACTGTTTCTTCTTGCCTTCGAGTTCAGCGAGCAAGCCTTTATATTTCTCCACCACCTCAGTCAATAGTTGGTCGGCAATGCGCAGGTCTTGTTCCTTCTTGCGGATGGCTTTCTTGTCGACTTCAAGCTGTTGCAATTGTTTCTCGAACTTGAGGTGTTGGTCGCCAGTGATGTTGGCCGCGTCATCAAGAATCTGTTTTGGGAAGCCGATTTTCTTGGCAATTTCGAAAGCAAAGGATGAACCAGGCTTACCCGTCATCATGATATACATGGGTTGCATGAACCTCGTGTCAAACAGCATGGCACCGTTAACGATGCCCTCATGGTTGTCGGCCAAAAGTTTGAGATTGGCATAGTGCGTAGTGACCATGCCAAAAGCCTGCTTTTTGTTGAGTTCCAAAAGGATGGCTTCAGCTATGGCGCCACCCAACTGAGGTTCTGTGCCCGTGCCAAACTCATCGATGAGGAACAAGGTTCTTCCATTGGCTTGCTCCAATAGCGCCTTCATATTGATAAGGTGTGAACTATAAGTCGATAGGTCATCCAAAATGGACTGCTCATCGCCGATATCGATGAAGAGGCTTTCAAACAAGCCACACTGCGAATCGACACGCATGGGTAGCATAAGACCACATTGCAACATGTATTGCAGTAAGCCCGTGGTCTTTAGGCAAACTGACTTGCCACCCGCATTGGGACCGCTGATGACTAAAATTCGGTCGGTTTCATCCAACTTCAAATCCAGCGGGACAACCTGCTTGCCTTGAGCTTTCAATTTGTGTTCCAAGAGCGGGTGTCGTGCTTGCTGCCAATTGATACAAGGTGCATCCAGTAATTCGGGCTTCACACCTCCGATTTCGTTAGCCAGCAAAGCCTTGGCTCGAATGAAGTCGAGTTCACCGAGTAGGTTCCAAGCCTTACGAAGTTCGGAGAGGTAAGGCCGCAACAATCGGGTGAAAGCCATCAGGATACGATGTATCTCACGCCGTTCAGCATATTCCAGCTCCTTGATTTCGTTGGAGGTGTCGAAGATTTCGGCAGGCTCGATGTAGACAGTCTGTCCCGTGGCCGATTCATCGTGGATGAAACCTCTTATGGCGCGCTTGTCACCTGCCTTCACCGGGATGACCAACCTCCCATCGCGGACGGTAAGCTCTGATTTTTGGTCGACCCATCCAGCGGTTTTGGCGTCACTCATGATTTGACGGATGCGCTTCTCGATGCCGCCTTGCTTGCGACGGATGCTCTGACGGATTTCAAGCAGTTCAGTAGAGGCATTGTCAGGGATTTCGCCTTTATCATCGACAAGGCGATTGACCTCAGTGAAGATACTCCGTTCGACAAAAATATTCTCAATCAGCGACTTGATTCGTGGTGTAGCATCAGCACTTTCAGAATGGCCATAGCGCAAAATAGCTTCTAAAACATTGAGCGAAGGCTTCAGCGCAAACAAATCTTCCACACTGAGGCAAGTACCGTCTATCTGGATGCGGTGGAAGGCCTCGCGCAGATCGTGAAAATCGCGCACAGGAAAAGGTACTCCCGTCTGCAATAGGTGGATAAACTCTTCGGTTTGCTCCAGACTCTTGAGGATATAGCCTTTGTCTGTCGAAAAATTCATAGTCTCCACTCGCTCCAGTCCCATTTGACTGATACAATGGTCAGAAAGCATCTGACGGACGCTGGCGAAGCCGATTTTTTGTTCGAAGTTTGTTGGGTAGATCACTGATTGAGAGTTTTGGGACGCAAAAGTACACATTTTTATGAGATTCCCTTCGGGAATGGAACAAATTCACCTATATGACATGCGGCGGCATGTAGAGCTTACAAACCATAAGCTGCCACAAGCCGCCGCTGTTCAATTAATAGCGATACTCCATTCCCGAAGGGAATCTTAATCCTTACAGGCTCAACTCAAACATATAGCCATGATACTGCAGCGAGCCGGTAGTGTTCCATAATGGCCAATTAGGGTGCTCAAGATTGGTGAGACGAGCATTATCAATGTTAATGAGCCATTGCCCATCTGCTTCTTTGTTGATGGTAAGAGTCCCTTCTGTGAGGATGTAGGCTGTGCTCGGTTGAAGAGAAAGTAGATTAAATGATGTTGTGGCCATAACATGTGGAAATGTGGCAAAACCGAGATAAGGAAAAGTCGGAATTAAGTTGGTTAAAGAGTGCGTGCCAATAAAGTGGTCATCGGTAGACAGGTAGTTGATAATGAAACTATTTTCGTGGTTGGCTGATAAGAAAGTCAGTGATTGGATTCTTCCAGAAAGATTAGGATTGATTGAGTCAAGAAGGTGTGTAACTGATGCAATGCCAGCTGTGGCAGCAAGACCGATGGGATATTCATTACGTCCAATAACAAACTTGTTATTGGCATCAAAGGTATAGGGCGGCAGCGTTCCTTGGAAGTTCAAGGCCAACTGCATGGTTTGACCGTTGGCATTGGTGCCCATGCTTTGTGACAAAACGACCGTATAGGTGCCATTATTTTCGGTGACTGACAGCAAGCCGTTCATCCAATAGTAGGTGTCACCATAGAACAAGGTGTCGGCGCCCATGATAAAAGGCAGCTCACCGAGGTTGAATTCGTGGAAGCCGACCACAGTGGGGACGGGATCCTTCGTATTATTACCCATCGTGTAGGTACCAGGGACGATGTTGCCATTGAAGATGATGGCAATGCCTTCGTTGTCGGCAGCGGTCATCTCCTTGGAAGCGAGGACAATGGCGTTCTTTTGCCCATACTTAATGGTCTTGGCAGTAACGATGTTATCGGTGTTATTGCCTACCGTCATGGCACCAGCTTGAACTTCGGGTGTCACATTGTTGTTGTTGCTGTTGTTGTCTTTGCAACTAGTGCTGATCATGGCCAAGCCACAGAGGAACATCAAACTTAAAAATACTTTTCTCATGACAATTTTGGGTTTTAGTGTTGTCTTTATTACATAACGAATAATAACCGCAAAAATTGTGCCTAATGGCTGTGGGACTGTCGTATTACGACTGCCGTTATTGGAATTCGGCAACGGCTGCCACTATGTGACAGCCCTACAGCCAACGGATTAAATATTCAGCTTCAGCTGTATCTCCTCCACCTGCCGTTTCAGTTCCTGAACGGTTTGGATAAGTTCTTCCTCACGAAAACGGTTTTCACGTTGTTCGGGCATCTCTGCGCTGATATAATGCACAAACTTCCACACCTCTTTGATGTCGGCAGCTGGCAAGTCGTATGGGTGATAAAGCGGGTTCAAAGAACTGAGCGTGAGTTTGCTCTCATGTTCGAGTTTGTTGTCCACAATCTTGAATACGATTCCGTCATCCTGCGTGAGCACAATGTAGGGCTGTCCACTGCGAATATAGGTCCAATCGAGGACATATTCGCCCGTGACATAGGAACCGTCAGGGATAGGCAGCATCGAGTCGCCGCTGATTTGGAAGGTGCGGTATTTGCGGTCACGCGAGAGGAAGGGCATGGTGAATGTCGGCAGCACCTTGATGTATTCAGGGTCGGCAAAGCCCGTGGCATAGCCTGCCTTGGCCTTCTCGGTCACGAGTTCGATGTTCTCATCGTTGTCGTTGTTGACCGTAGTGGCCAACACACGCAAGTTGCTGCCTTTCAGGTGCACATCGTATCCGCGCTCAAGTTGCGAAAGTTGGCTCGGACTAATCGTGCTCAAATCGACTTTCACCAAAGTATCAATGGCGATGCCGAAATATTTTGAGAAAGCGACCAAGGCTTCAAGGTTGGGCTCAGACACACCATTTTCATAGCCACTCAGCGTGGAGCGTTTCATTCCGAGGGCAAAAGCGATGTCATCTTGGGTGTGATGGCGATGCTTGCGCAAAAATTTTATGTTCGAATTGAAGTACATGATATTGTGGGATTTAAAATTTAAAATTCAAGATTTAAAAATTTTCTCTGCTTTTTTATATGTTATTTCAAATATAATGATTAGTTTTAAGGCAAAATTTTTGATTAAAAACACGTCAAAGGTACGACTTTTTTGGAATATGCAAGCTTTTTGAGCAAAAAAAGGAGGAAATTTTATGGAAAGGACGATTTTGCATTTGGATTTGGACACCTTTTTCGTTTCGGTGGAACGGTTGGTGAACCCATCGCTGGAAGGCAAGCCCGTCATTGTGGGCGGCATGTCGGACCGTGGCGTGGTGTCGACCTGCAGCTATGAGGCTAGAAAGTTTGGCGTACACTCGGCCATGCCCATGCGCATGGCACGACAGCTTTGCGGGCAGGCCGTGTTCATCCGTGGCGACATGGAACTCTACAGCCGCTATTCGCGCCTCGTGACCAACATTATCGCCGACAGCGCGCCCGTGTATGAGAAGATGTCCATCGATGAGCATTACTTAGACCTGACGGGAATGGACCGCTTCCACAACTGCCAGCTGTGGTCGCATGAACTTCGGCAACGCATCATCAAGGAGACAGGCCTCCCGATTTCGTTTGGGCTATCGGAAAACAAAACTGTGTCGAAGATTGCCACGGGACAGGCCAAGCCCAACGGCGAGCTAGAGGTGCCTACACCTTATATTAATATGTTCCTCGACCCGCTGCCAGTGCAGAAAATCCCGATGGTGGGCGAAAAGACCTATGCCCTACTCCGTTCGATGGGTGTGGAGAAAATTGGCACCTTGCGCCGACTGCCGCCTTTGGCTATGGAACGCGCCATGGGCAAGCACGGTCTCGAAATCTGGAAGAAGGCCAACGGGCAAGACAGCACGCCCGTGTGCCCTTACCAAGAACGGAAATCCATCAGCAAGGAAAGGACGTTCGAACAGGACACCATCGACGTGATGACCATCAAGCAATGCCTGGCGCGCATGGTAGAGAGCCTTGGTTTCGACCTGCGTTCGCAAGGCAAGCTGACGGGCTGCGTGACGGTGAAAATCCGCTACTCCAACTTCGACACACACGATATGCAGCAGCGTATCCCCTACACTGCCTTCGACCATGTGCTGCACGAAACAGTGAACGGCATCTTCGACCGCCTCTACAACCGAAGGATGATGATACGGCTCGTAGGTGTACGCCTCAGCGAACTAGTCAGCGGGGCACCGCAATTGGCCTTGTTTGACGATAACGCCGAGCTGACAAACCTCTATTCCGCCATGGACAAAATCAAAATGCGGTTTGGGGAGCAAATCATACATCGGGCTGCGGGGTGATGACTATGGCCTATGGCCAATGGCTTGCCTTTTCATAGTGACAGCTATAGGCCATCAGCCATAGGCCAACTGAATATAACTATATAACTAAATAACTGAATTGCTACTCAATGTACATTCATATAACAGCTTGTGCTACGGCACGATGCCGATTGCGGACTTGGTCACGAAGGCCGCTGCGATGGGCTATGCCGTCTTGCCCTTGACCGACATCAACACGACGATGGGCGTTGCCGATTTCGTGGTGGAATGTCAAAGAAAAGGCATTCGGCCTGTCGTGGGCGTGGAGGTGCGCAATGACAACGAACTGCTCTATGTGGCCTTGGCCAAAAACAACGCAGGCTTCGCCGAACTGAACCGTTTCTTGACACGACACAACCTCAGCAAACAATCCTATCCTGAAACCGCACCCGATTGGGAACAGGTCTTTGTCATTTATCCCTTCGGGAAACGAAAGCAGAACTCGTTGAAAAATAATGAGTTTCTCGGCGTTCGATTTTCCCAATTGACCAAATTGTACAACTGCGAATCCTTTGAGAAGCTGGTCGCCATGCAACCTGTCACCTTTGCCGAAGATGGTGATTTTCAATTGCATCAGTGCATGAGGGCCATTGATGAAAATGTACTGATTTCGCGCCTTGACTCTACCGCCTGTGCCGCTCCCGATGAAATTTTGCTACCTATCGAAAGGCTGAGAACGACTTTCGCACTCTATCCGCAACTTATTGAAAATGCAGAGTATATCCTGAATGAATGCGAAATCAACTTGGATGCAGATGTGAAAAACAAACACACATATACGGGCAATGTCTTTGATGATAGGGAACTGTTGCGCCAAAAAGCCTTTGAAGGAATGATTTATCGTTATGGGACAAGAAGCAAGAATGCCTACCGTCGTATCGAGAAGGAACTCGACATCATTGAGAAGATGGGCTTTTGCGCTTATTTTCTTATCGCGTGGGACATTGTGCACTTTGCCATGATGCAGGGCTTCTACCATGTTGGGCGAGGCAGCGGAGCTAATAGTGTAGTAGCTTATTGCCTGAAAATCACCGATGTGGATCCAATCGAACTGGACTTGTACTTTGAGCGTTTCCTCAATCCCAAGCGGAGCAGCCCACCCGACTTTGACCTTGATTTTTCGTGGAAGGATAGGGACCAAGTCATCGCCTATATTTTCAATAAATACGGTAAGGAATATGTGGCATTGCTTGGCGCGACGGTCACTTTCCAGAGCAATTCGCTTTGTCGCGAACTGGGCAAAGTGTTCGGTCTGCCCAAAGGCGAGATCGACCTGATGGAGCGCAATCCCGAGGCTTTCGCCCGACAGAGCGAAATTGGGCAGCAGATTCTGGCCATTGCCGAGCGCCTCCGTGACTTTCCGCGCCAGCATTCCATCCACGCTGGTGGCGTGTTGATTACGGAAGAACCGATTACCAACTTTGCCGCCCTCGACCTGCCGCCCAAGGGCTTTCCAACCACGCAATACGACATGTATTCCGCTGAAAAAGTTGGACTTATCAAAATTGACATCCTCAGCCAGCGCGGCATCGCCCATATTCGAGATGCCGTGGAGATGGTGGAGCGCAATCGGGGATTGCACATTGACATTCACCAAATTAACGCGCTGAAACAAGATGAACTGATTCGCCGACAGTTGCTTAAAGCCGAGACCTGCGGCTGTTTTTACATCGAGAGTCCGGCGATGCGCGGATTATTGCGCAAGTTGCGCTGCAGCGACTATAAAACTTTGGTCGCAGCCAGTTCCATCATCAGGCCAGGTGTGGCCAAATCGGGCATGATGCGCGAATACATCAACCGCTTCCATCATCCTGAAACTGTAGACTATAAGCATCCCGTTTTGAAAGAACTTTTGGCAGAGACTTACGGTGTGATGATTTACCAGGAAGATGTTTTGAAGGTCGGGCATTATTTTGCAGGCTTAGACTTGGCAGAGGCCGATGTGTTGCGCCGCATGATGGGTCACAAGATGCGTGATAAGACTGAATTTGAAGAGGTTACAAAACGCTTCTTCGACAACTGCAAGGCCAAAGGTTATCCTAATGACTTGGTGCGTGAACTTTGGCGACAGATTGAGTCGTTTTCGGGGTATTCCTTCTCCAAGGCGCACTCGGCCTCATACGCGGTGGAGAGTTACCAAAGCCTCTATCTGAAAAGTCATTATCCGCTTGAGTTTCAGGTGGCTGTGATTAACAATTTCGGTGGGTTCTACCAAACTTGGTTCTACTTCAACGAGGCGCGGCGCATGGGGGCAAAGATCCATCTGCCTTGCGTCAATCGGAGCGATTACCTCACTACTTTGAATGGTCGGACAATTTTCATGGGCTTTGTGCATTTGCAGGGCATTGAGCAACAATTTGTTGAACGATTCGTTGTCGAGCGCAAGGCTCACGGGCCTTTCATTAGTATGGAAAACTTCATTGCGCGTGTGCCTTTCTCATTGGAACAGCTTGTGTTGCTCATTCGTGGGGGTGCGTTCAATTTCACGAAAAAAACGAAAGCTGAACTTCTATGGCAGGCGCATCTCAACAAAAGCGAAGGCAAAAAAGAACAGCCTGAAACACTTTTTGAGCTTGAGAACCAACACTTTGAGTTCCCGAGTTTTTCGGTCAATGCCTTGCAGAACGCTTACGATGAGATTGAACTATACGGTTTTCCTGTCTCCTTGACTTGGTTCGACTTGTTGAAGACCAAGTTCCGTGGTGAGTTGATGGCCTCTCAGATGCTACATTTCGTAGGGAGTCATTACAGAATGTTGGGCAAACTGGTCACAGTGAAATATGTGCGTACCTGCAAAGGCGACACAATGGCGCTGGGCAACTTTGTCGATGTCACGGGTGAGGCTTTCGACACGGTGCATTTTCCACAAGTACTCAAAGCGTGGCCTTTTCAGGGCGACGGCGTGTATTTGCTTTTGGGCAAAGTTACCGAAGAATTTGGGCAACCATCGTTGGAAGTCGAAAAAATGGGAAGGTTGGAATATAAGGAATTAGGATAAGACAAGCTTATTTCAGTGTGGCCAAAACCGTCTCCTTACCCGTTGTTTTGTCACCGATTTTCACTTTGATCTCGGCATCCAAGGGCAGGAAGACATCCACGCGCGAACCAAAGCGGATCATGCCCAGTTCCTCTCCTACTACGGCTTGGTCGCCAGGCTCCAAAGCGCAAACGATGCGTCGCGCCACAAAACCAGCAATCTGTCGTACAAGTATCTCACGGCCTTTGGTGTCCTTCAGGATAATCGTATTGTGCTCGTTATCCGTCGATGACTTTGGGTTGAACGCCAGCAAGAACTTGCCGGGATGGTATTTGTAGTAAGTCACCTCACCGTCGAACGGGAAGAAATTGATGTGAACATCATAAATTGACATGAAAATGGATAGTTGACGGCGTTTTTCATGGAAGTACTCGTCTTCCAGCACCTCCTCGTTGGCCGCCACAATACCGTCGGCAGGCGATAGCACGGCATTTTCCGCAATAGTCGTTTTCCGCCATATCGGGACACGGAAAAAGCGTACGGTCAAGACCAAAACCACAAGTTCAAACGCATACAAAAGATAATGCCATACCGTTTGCGAAGGCCAAAGCCAGTTGACCAAAAAAACCGTTACCGCAATGACGGCAAGAGTGATGAGAATGGCGACCGTTCCTTCTTCGTGTAACCTTTTATGAATCTTCATAGCAACAGCAAATAAACGAAAATAAACGGTACGCTGAACATAATAGAGTCGAAACGGTCCAAAATTCCGCCATGGCCTGGTATCAGTTTACCAGAATCCTTCACCCCTGCTTGACGTTTGAGCATCGACTCACACAGGTCACCCAAGGTACCGAAAACGACAGCGATGGCGGCCAAGCCTATAGCATGAGGGATAGGAAACCATTGGGAATAATGGCAGAACACGATAAGCGAAACCATAGTGAATACCAATCCACCAATACTGCCTTCAATGGTTTTACCTGGTGAGATACGGGGAAAGAGCTTATGCCGACCGAGAAGTTTACCAGTCAGGTAAGCAAAGATATCATTGACCCACAGCAAGCAGAACACCAAAACAATAAGCTTTGGTCCTGCAAGCGTGCCAAAAAGGTCTTCGCGATACATGAAAAACATCAATGAAGAGGGCAAGCTCAAGAAAGTGAGTGAGGCATAAAGGTAGGTGAATATAGGTTTTGCATCATGCTTAACTGAAAACAAGGCGTAAAGGAAGGGCATCAACGCAATGAGCATCTCGAGAAGAAGCCAACGAGGGGTGATGACTTGTAGTGCTACCAAGGCAGGCAAGGCAAAAAAGCTGAGGGAAAGTGCTTCGCCAATGATGATGCCAGTTATTGAATTCATTTGCTGGAGTCGCGACATTTCGAAAGTGCCTACAGCAATGATAAACAGTAACAATGCGAACCAAGTCCAAGATGAGATGAAAACACAGGAGAGGAGCACAATGCCCATCAGCAGACCTGAAATCGAACGGATCAATAGCTCTTTCATGACAATCGAAATGAATTGCAAAGATAGGAAAAAGAGTAAAAGGCGAGCAAAGCGATGGCATAAAAACAGAAAACCCCTCACCTGTTTCGGTGAAGGGTTACCGTTGTGGGTGGGCGGCGAACTACTTTCCCACGGTCTCCCGCAGTATCATCGTCGCGGCGGGGCTTAACTTCTCTGTTCGGAATGGGAAGAGGTGCGCCCC
>JAFRRE010000020.1 GCA_017428285.1 Bacteroidales bacterium
CCGGCTGACGCAACAGTTGCCGAGAATTCAAGAAAGGACCAATTGTTCAAGCAGTTTGTCACCCTGCTAGGCCGTCCCGACAACACCAACCGAAGCGTGCAAGCCTTTGCCGAGCAACTAAAGGTCACTCCGAAATATCTAAGTGCCATCTGCAAAGCGAAGAGCGGAAGGACCGCGTTGGACTTGATCACTGAGGCAACTGTTCGCAACATCAGGTATTATCTCAGCCAAACGGAGTTGAGTGTAAAGGAAATTGCATTTAAGCTTCGTTTTCCCGACGTCAGCTTCTTTTGCAAATACACCAAAAAACACCTTGGGAAAGCACCTCTTGAGTTCCGAAGCGAATCGTATGTAATGACACGGTCTTGATATTGACCATGTTCCCCATCCCCGCCAATGGATTGACGTCAATCAGTTTCAGGCTCTTCACCATCTTGGCCGTGCCTTCTTTGTATTTCTTGAAATGGAGGTCTTTCATACTTTTTTTATTCGTAGACGTAGGCTGTTGAGTACTACGCTGACGCTGCTAAAGGCCATCATTGCAGCGGCCCACATGGGTGTGATGTGTATCGAAGGAACCACTCCTGCAGCCAGCGGAATGCAGATGATGTTATAGATGAAAGCCCAGAAGAGGTTCTCGCGAAGGGTGCGCACTGTGTGGCGCGATAACTTGATGGCGTCGGGAATGGCTCGTAGATCGTCGCCCATCAGCGTGACTTGTGCCAGCTCCATGGCTACATCGGTACCGCGACCGATGGCGATGCTGACTTCGGCGGCAGCCAGTGCTTGCGTGTCGTTGATGCCGTCGCCGACCATAGCCACGGTGCGACCTCGCTGCTGTAGTTCGCGCACGAGGTCTTCCTTGTCTTGGGGCATGACTTTGCTGCGGTAATGCTCGATGCCGGCACGTTGTGCCCAATAGGCGGCTGCGTCGTCACGGTCGCCGCTTGTCATCCATACTTCGACGCCCATCTTTCGCAGGCTTTGCATGGCCTCGTCGGCATGGGGTTTGAGGGTCTCGCGTTCATCGAAGGAAAGGTCGTCATTGGCAGTGATGTCGGTGTTGGGGATGGTGAGGGTTCCAGTCTTATCGGTGACAAGCGCATCGACTCGGTGCAGCTGTTCAAGTGCGGTGGCGTCTTTGACCAATATGCCACGTTCGGCGGCCCGACCAATGCCCACCATCAAGGCGGTAGGGGTGGCAAGGCCCATGGCACACGGGCAAGCGATAACCAGCACCGAGACGGCTGAGATGAGCGCGTGCTGGAAGTCGCCGTTGATTAACATCCAGACGGCAAAAGTGACAAGGGAAATGCCTAACACGACGGGTACAAAGATGAGAGCCACTTTGTCAACGGTGCGTTGCACGGGCGCCTTACTGTTTTGCGCTTGCTGCACCATGCGGATGATGCCCGACAGCACGGTTTCGGAACCCACTTGTTGTGCCCTCATGCGCATACTGCCTTGTCGCACGATGGTTCCGGCCAAAAGTCGGTCGCCTTTGTGCTTTGGGACTGCCACTGGCTCGCCGGTGATCATGCTTTCGTCAACTGCCGCCTCGCCGCTGCGCATCACGCCATCAACGGGTATGGCTTCGCCCAAACGCACTTCCAGCATGTCCCTGGGCTGAAGGGTGGCGATCGGGACGTCCATAACGCTATCGTCGTCCATGTTGATTAAATGCGCTGTCTTTGGCTGAAGTCCCATCAAGGCGCGGATGGACGACGCGGTGCCATTCTTTGCACGTTCTTCGAGCAAACGCCCTGTGAGTACAAAGCTGGTAATCATTGTGGCGGAATCAAACCAGGTGTGCTCGGCTCCCGTAAAGGTCAGGTAAACGCTGAAAAGGAATGCAATGCATGTTGAAAGTGCCACGAGCGTGTCCATGTTGGCCGAACGGTGCATCAGCTGCCGCCATGCGACGATGAAAAACTGGCGACCACAGAGCACCATACTGGCTACCGCAAGCATCATGCAGATAATGTGGTTGGTGAAGTGGCTCCCGATGCAGATCCAATGCATGGAAAGTGCCATCACGGCAGCGGCAAAAACCCACGACAGTATCATACGACGACGTAGGCTGATGAATGCCCGACGCTGGATGTCCTCCACATCGGTTTCGGTGTCGATGATCAACTCATAACCGGCAGCGGCCACTTCGCGTCGCATGTCGTCGGGCGTGACCTTTTCCGGGTCAAAATCCACCATGGCAGTGCGTCCAGGTAACGAAACGGCCACATCTGAAACGCCCTCCATCTCGCGAAGTCGTTTCTCGACGTTGGCCGAACAAGCGGCACACATCATGCCCACCACGGGGAATGTCTGTCGTTCGGTCATAGCGAGGCCTCGTAGCCGCAGTCTTCGATGGTCTCCATCATCTCGTTTACACTGACGGTTTCAGGAGCGTATTCCACCTCGACGAGGCATTTTTCACGGTCGGCCTTTACGTTGGCAACGCCATCCATCTTGTTCAAAGCATGTTCCACTTTCGCCTCGCAATGGTTGCATTTGAGGCCTTTTACTGTTATAACTTGTTTCATTTTTTATGGATGTTTTGATTGTTGAATTTCTTTGCCATAAACATGGTTTTGTGAAAGCGCAAAGATACGAGATTTCTTCAAAACACAAAAAAGTGCATCGGTGGGCTACCTGGTGCACTTTTTTTTGGTGAGTTTTTCAAATGGTTCACTTTGCCGGTTCCCACTTGCAGCGGACGGGTGACACGATGGCGCCTTCCTTTTTCAGTTCGGCGAAAGCCTTATCGACTTCCTTGCGGTCGGCGTTCAAAGCCTTGGTGACGTCGCCAGCCGAGACGGGTTTGCCCGCCTCGCGCATGGCCTGTAATACTTGCTCTTTCATCTTTTTAGAATTTGATTGTTTCTTGTGTTTCCATCATCTTGTAGAATGTGGCGGTAGCGTTGCTGAGGTAATACATCACACCATTTTCGCCGTTTTCGCCGAGGGCGGGTTTCAGGACGGGCATCTTTTCAATCAATGCCTTCTGGATTTCGGGGCGGTTGTCTTTCACCAAGGTGCATTCGATGCGCAGCGTGAGACCTTTGAAGGCACAAATCTCGGCCTTGGGGTTGGCGTCAATCTGCTTGGTGGCGTTGGTGTCGCCAAAGGCCATGATATAGATTTTGTCGTCTCGGAGCATCATTGCGCCGTAGGGGCGCACGCGCGGTTGGCCGTCTTCAACGGTTGCCAAATAGAACGTTCCTGCATTCTCCAGGAAATCATACACTTTTTTTACTGATTCCATAATTGATATACTTATAGGGTTTTACATCATTTCAATAAGGAAATTCTCATAACCGAGCTTGTCGATATAGTTGAGGTACTGAGCCTCCCAAGCCATGTGATCCTTCTCGCCGTCGATCCACTTGTAGATTAATTTCTGGGTCGGGTAATCGTCGGCGAA
>JAFRRE010000196.1 GCA_017428285.1 Bacteroidales bacterium
TCCCCCATGCCGCATTCCGCATCCTCTCGCCCTTTCACTGTGCTCGTCAGCAGGTCGCACCGCACCCCCGAGGTGGACGATTACATCGACAGGGTATTACGCCCTGCTCATCCTGATTTAGTGATCGACAGCCAGGGCAGCAGCCTGAAGTTCGCCCGTCTGGTGGAGGGTACCGCCGATGTGTATGTCTGTTACAGCAAGACCAAGGAATGGGACACCGCCGCTGCCGATGCCATCCTCACCGCTGCGGGGGGTAAAGTTTTACGAATCAGCGATGGCCAGCCGTTGGAATACGATAAGAAGGATTATCCCAACCCTCCGTTCGTGGCTTGGGCACCGGGACATTTTTTTATCAAGAATTAGAGAATTAGAGAATTCATATTTGACGTTTTTGAATTATTGGAATTTGAGAGAAAAACGCTAGCGTTTTTCATTCTCTAATTTCCAAGAACATGTCACACGATGATATAATCTCAAATTCTCAAATTCTTGATAATAATCATTTTAGAATAACTGCGCTTCAATCTCTTTCATCAACGCTTCCCCTTCCAAATTCCTGGCGACAATCTTGCCGTCTTTGATCAAGGCGTTTTGTGGGATGAAAGCGATGGAGTAAAGCTCTCCGGCGGCATTGCCCCAACCTTGGAGGTCGGAGACGTGTGTCCAAGTGAGACCGTCTTTCTCGATGGCTGCCAACCAAGCAGTGCGGTCGGTGTCGAATGAAACGCCCAACACGTCAAAGCCCTTGTCGTGATACTTGTTGTAGGCGGCCACCACGTTGGGGTTTTCTTTGCGGCAGTCGGGGCACCAAGACGCCCAGAAATCCACGAGCAACAGCTTGCCTTCTGCCAACTTGGAGAGTGTCACAGGATTGCCGTCGGGGTCGTTCTGGGTGAAGTCGATGATCGGTTGGCCGGGCTGCACGCTTTCCAGTTTCTCCACGTAGTCCTCTGCAAGCTTTAAGTTGCTGGTAACCAGTGTGCTGTCAGCGTGATGGATGTTGTCGATCATGGTACGCAGCTCGCAGGGACCGAAAGCCCACTTGTAACGGTAGAGCACATAATGCGCCACTGGATCTTTGGGGTTTTCCCAGACATAGTCGAAGCAGTGCATCTTCAACATTTCCTCGCCATCGGCGGGATTTACGGTGCTGTCGGCTTCCAGTTTCGACTCAAGGGCGTAGTAGCTTTCGTTGAAAGCCACCAATCGGTCTTGTGTCTCCGAGCCTTTTACCACAATGGCGTTGGGGTTCTGGGCGTCGCCTTCCAGACGGACGTCTTTATTGTCGGTGAAGAACGAGAAGGGACGGCGCCATTTCTTGAGCATGATGGCGTACATCTCATTGTCGGAGCATACGGGGGTCTTGAATGCGGCATCCCAGTTTTGGATGACTGCAGAGTCGAGCACCTGGCCGTCCTTGTGCAGATAGACGGTTTGTCCATCGGCATTGGCAAGGTTCACCTGGATATTGAATTGAGGTTCTTTGTGGCTTGTGCAGGCTGCCATCACTAAAACCATGGCCGCCCAAAGGAAGGTTTTCGTTTTCATAATGCATCAGTTAAGATGCTGCAAAGATAGTTTTTTTGTCAATGTCCACGAAGCTCGTCAATCCATTTTTCAACGGTTTCGTCACGACCGATGATGCGGGTGATTTTCTGGTTGCGGAGTTCCAGTTGTGTCAAGCGACTTTCAAAGCTTTCGTTGCGAAGGTGTTTTTCTTCTAGCATGACGATGAGTTCTTTTTTGAGGTGGTCGCGGTTGATTTTGGCTCCGACAAACAGGCCGATGAACGAGAGCAAGAGTATGATGGCGAGGATGAGGAGCGGTTTCTTCGAATCTTTTTTGTTCCTTGTTTTCATGGCGTTTGGTGTTTGGGTTAGACTTTCTTGGTGGTTTTGGTGGTGGAGGAGACCGTGGTTTTGCCGCCCGATTCCTTGATGGTTGTGGTGGTCTCCGATTTCAGGGTGAGTCCGAGGGTCTGCAGGGTGCCGCACCAGGTGAGGCCGGCGCAGAAGGCGGTTTTCATACTCTCGGGTTCCATGATGAAAAAGGCCAAGGCCGTGCCGATGAAAGGCATCAGCAAAGCATCAAGGATAAAGTAGAATCGTTCTGATTTGCCGGGCAACAGCTTCTTGAGGAAGGTCTTGCAACCGATCATGTCGGCGTAGATGGAGAGCATCTCGGAGATCAGTGCCCCAGCGAAGGTGATGGTGAGCAGTAGGTAATCCATAACGACGTGTTTTAGGGGTTGTATAAGGCTGAAAAGCAACAACCTTGCCATAAAACGTCGCAGGTCGCTTGTCGGGATCGTTCAGGCAGTCAGGAAAGAGGCGCAGCGGTTGATGATATCGTTTGCCAGGGAAATGCCGTCATCACACACCTTTTTACGTGAATTGCCGTCATAATCCATAGACAGATGTATGGTGTTATAGCTGTTGTTCACTAAAGCCAGCAGCTTCTTATCCCTTTTTTTCACAGCCTCATAATAGTCACGTATATCCACCCGAGTGCGACGGTCGGCCCTGACGTCGAACACGGCATCCAAGGCAAGCAATACCGCATGCCACAGATAATGCCCGGCGGCACGGACATATTTCTCATCTTCATATTGTTTCAGCTCCTTGTTGTAACACCCGTTTTCACTCAGTGTTTTCTCTGCAATGGCCACATAACGCCTCGCCTCCTGAATCAAATCCTTCTTCACGATAAATGTTGTTTATTGTTTCGCTGCAAAAATAACAACATTTTTGATATTTCCAACACTTTTCTTGAAAAAAATTTTTCAACAACGATCAAAAAGAACGGTTCAGCCATTGGCAGAAGTCCTTGGTCTTCTTGAACTCTTCAAGGATCCATTCCACCAGATTAGGGTTGTAGAGGTGTTTGTCATCGACTTCCTTCACCAGCAGCCAGTCACGCTGTTTGAGGAACTCTGCGTAGGGATGGTCCTTGGGATAGCCATTGGGTACCCGTTTCAAGGCGTTATGGGTGTCCAACGTGAAACCTTTGGCCTTCTTGATGGCTTTCTCCAAGGGTTCGCCGTTATAAAGAATCTCTTCACGGACATTTTTCAAGGTCTCGGGATAGGGCATGTACATCCCCGTGCAGAGCATGTTGCCACTGAAGTAATCTTCTGATTCCCTAGGCTGTACCTGAAAATAATAGCCGCTGAGCATCGACTTCTTGCCGCCTTTGCAGACGAACACCCCGAAATGGGTCTTGTAAGGCCGCTTGTCCGAAGAAAAACGGGTGTCGCGATAAAAACGGTAGGTGCAGTCCTTGAGCGTCAAGCCCTGCATGTCGGGATCGAACTGTGCCACGCCCTCGATGATCTGCTCAGCGATGGCGTTGAACTTCGCCTGGGCGCTTTGGTATTCCTGTTTGTGCTCATGAAACCATTCGCGGTTGTTGTTGTGGAGCACGTTGGTGAGAAAGGTGATGATTTCTTCCATGGTGAAAAATGTTGACTAAAAAGGGGTGAGCTACCGCCAATTTGCCCACAAAGATACGGTTTTTTGTTTTGCCATCGCTTTAAAAACAAGGACAAAACCGAATTCAATCCTACTTTAAATCAATGAAAATCAATGTTAATCCACCCAGACCTCCCAAAATGATAGGGACATTCCTCGCCGTATCCCTAGAAACCTCTTGACAACTTGTTTTTCTCTTTACTTTTGCATCAACAACCATTCGAAAAATGAGAACACATCTTCTAACTCTCGTATTGATTTGTGGCTTGCTGACCGCTTGCAACACCCAAACCAAGCGGATACAACATGCCCAATCCCTTTATGAAGAAGGTTTGCGCCTGCGCGAGGAACGCCAATCGGAAGAGGCCGCTGAAAAGTTCCTGCAAGGACTTGAAGCGTTGCGGTCTTGCGAAGAGACTACAGAAGTCCTGCAACTCGAAGGCCAACTTTGCGACAACCTCGGGGCCATGTATTTCAAACACGGACTCTTTGAGGGTGCTTTCGACCAGCATCAACAGGCTTTGGGCTGTTTCCGCCAGACCGCCGACTCTACGGGCATGATGAACGCCTATCGCAACAGCGGACGGGCCGTCAGGGCGCAGGAGCAGTTTACCCAAGCCAAACACTACTACGACTCGGCCTTCCGCATTGCCTCCTTCATCCATGATCAAGCCATGCTAGGCGACCTCTATCTGGAGATGGGACGCGACTATTACATGGAGACGGGCAACTTCGCCAAGGGCATCGAGAGCGTGAACAAAGCCCTGGAAATCGGTCTCAGCGACACCGATACCGATACCGATATTGCCCACATGACCTTGGGCATCCTTTATTATTATTTGGACGATGTTGAGCAGGCTAAGTACTTTTTGAACGAGGCTTTGCGCAGCGAACGTCCTGGACTGAAAATGTCAGTCTATCAGACGCTTTATGCCATCGCCTACAACGAAGGCGACTATAAGCAGGCCGTCCAATACCATAAGCTTTTCTCGACAAATTTATTGGAATCCGAAAAGGAACACTCCAGCGAAGTCATGCAACGCATCAAATCGGAATATGAATTGAAAGTCCAGCAAAGCGAGCTGGAGAGTCTGCATCGTAACCGTGACTTGAAGTTGTATCTGATTATCGCCTTGGTGTTGATAGCTTTGTTGGTTATCTTGTTGATTGTAAGGAAGATCGTTAGCGACCATAAGTTGAAGATGGAGCAATTTGGCCGTCAGGTGGAGCGTGACCAGAACCGTATCCACGAGCTGGTGAGCGACATGGAGACCTTGATCCGCACCAACGACGAGTTGCGGCGCAACCAGCAGACCCTCTCACAGAAAGAGCTGATGATGACTGAGAAGATCATGGCGCGTAACAAGGTGATGGTCACGGCACAAGCCCTCAGTGAACAGGTGAATGCCGACACGCTCAACTTTGAACTCACCGATAACGACTGGACCGATTTCATCAACCTCACCGACCTGATCTTCGATGGCTTCTCACAACGCTTGCTTCAGCTTTTCCCCAAGCTTGGAAAGTGGGATGTGCGCATCTGCTGCCTTTCCAAGAACGGTTTCTCCAACCAGGTGATTTCCATCCTGCTGGACACCCAGACCGATTCTTATTATAAACGCAAAACACGAATCAAACAGATGAAGATGAACCTTGGGGACGACAACCGGAGCTTCGAGGAAATAGTTAATGCTGTTTAACTCCATCGCACCCCATCGGGGTGCTCAATCGGTAGAAATAATAATCAATAAAATCAATAATATGAAAAAACAATTCTTCATCTTTGTTATGCTGGCTTTGGCCATCGGAAATGCCAAGGCACACGATTTTATCGCATACGCACCCTCTGGACAGATGCTCTTCTGCAACATCTTAGACCAAGACAACCATCTGATAGGATTAACCAGAGGTACTCCCCAACCCACTGGTGACTTGGTTATTCCCGAGACTATCCACTGCAATGGTGCCGACTGGACGGTGTCGGAAATCCTCGACGATGCCTTCCGCGACTGCGACATCACCTCGTTGGTGATCCCCAACACGGTCACAGCGATCGGAAACCGCGCGTTCTACCATTGTACTTCGCTGAGCGGCACGGTGGTCATTCCTAATTCGGTGAATACGGTGGGTTACACAGCCTTCTGCCGATGCGACCGTATGACCGAGGTGGTGCTTCCCGAAAAGGATGTGACCTACGGCAATGAATGCTTCATGACCACCGGTTTGACGGGTACCCTGGTGCTGCCAGAAGGCCTTAGGGTCGTCTCGAACCATATGTTCAGCAACAATGATAAGTTGACCCATGTTGTGATTCCACAAACGGTAACGACCCTTATGGGCGATGCTTTCTCTTCTTGTGACAAACTGGAGCGCGTTCAGCTTCCCAGTTCGGTCACTACCATCGAAGGGAACCCGTTCAACAGTTGCGAGAAGATTGAGTCGGTGACCGTTGAAGAGGGGAACCCCGTTTATGGTTCCGAAAACAACTGTGTTATCAACCAACTTACCCATACCGTTGTGGTGGGCTGTAAGAACAGCGTGATTCCCGAGGGAGTGGAGGCTATAGGTCCTTACGCCTTCGGCCAATGCGGTCTTACCCACATGCCCGACCTTCCTTCGTCGGTTACGGCTATTGGAACGCATGCCTTCTTGAGTTGCAATGACCCAGGCTCGTTGGTCATTCCCGAGACGGTGACCGACATTGCCCCTGAGGCCTTTATCTATGGCCGATTCTCCACGGTTACCCTTCCCCGGTCGATGGATACCATCCCTTATCGGTTGTTCGGGATGTGCCAGTGGATGGGCGAGGTGACCATTCCTGAATCGGTCAGCTACATCGACAGACTGGCTTTTTCGTGGTGCACGAAGTTGAAGAAGATCTATGTCTATAATCCGGTTCCACCTGTGGTAATCGCAGAACAGGCTTACTACCATTCTTTCGACCTTGTTCCCCGAAGTGCCACCGTCTATGTGCCGCAAGGCTCGCTTTCGGCCTACCAGAACGCACCAGGTTGGAACGAGTTTTCCAACATCGTGGAAATGTGCATCTTCCCCATCGGGACCGAGTGGTATTATGAAATTGAGAATGAAGACGGTAGTATCACTTACCAACATTTGGAATATGCTGCCGATACCACCATCAACGAAGAGCCGGTTCATATTTTGGTGCGTATCAATACCCTTTACGACAAAAACCCGCATGAGGAGAAGTCGCACGAATACATCTATGAACGTGATAACAAGGTGTATTGGTGGAACAAGACCTTGAACGAATTCACGATGTTGTATGATTTTGCAGCCCAGGTGGGTGACGAATGGGAGATTAAAGTGGGAACCGAAAGTCTTTTGATGCATGTGGACGGAGAAGGTACGGTGGAATACAACGGCCAGACTTATCGGACCCTCACGGTGAGCGATCCCCAAGACTTGTTCAGCGGCACCATCCTCTGCGGCATCGGTCACGAAACCAGCTTTTTTCCAGAACGCTTGATGTCTCGAGGTGACGACTATCGTGTGGAAGGCATGCGTTGCGTGTGGCAATACGGACAATTGATTATCCAAATGACCGAAACGCCCTGTGACGAGGTGTATTTCAATTTCCATTACGATGTTGACGAACCCACTGCGGAGGGATTTCAGGTTTATCCCAACCCGACCACTGGCCTCATCACCGTTTCAGGCGTCCAATCCGGGGAATACCGTATCAGCAATATGTTGGGACAAACCCTCATGACTGGTTGTATCGATGATGAAAACCAACAGATTATGTTACCCAATTGTCCGAGGGGATGTATTTCATCACCATCGCTGGGGAAACCCAAAAATTGATCATTAACCGATAAAACATAGAGTCATGAAAACAATTGGAGGGGAAGAAGTTGCCAAGGAATACACGCTTCATGGAAACAATCTCGTTCTGAAGGACTGGTATTCGGAACATATTATAGAAGATGTTGAGATTGAGAACTCATACGATGTCTTGGGAACCATCAACATACTCACGAAAACCGATCTAAGCATTGAGTTATACTTCAGTGACGAGGCCTTGGAGACGATGGAAGAGGAGGATTGGGCATCGCTTCGCGCGATGGTGGATTTTGAAAGGTTGTAAAGAGCGTTACTTCTTGGGTTAACGTCATAGGATCACCTCAGGACGACATCCGAGCACTCGTGACAGTGCGAGGATCGAACGCACCTCAGCCTTGGTGATGTCTTGGTCGCCCTGTTCGTAAGCTTGAATCATGCGAAGAGAAACCCCCGACAAGTCAGCTAATTTTTTTTGAGTGAGGCGGGACTGCTTGCGGATGGTTTTCAGTGGGTTCTTTCGGTGTTGGAGACCTTGCTCGATCAGCGCATCAGCTGTTTTTACAAATTTGGAAAGGTCGGCTTCATGCAAGGTTGGATATAGCGAAAGCAAGGTGTTGATGTTTAATCCATTGCTTCTAAGAAACGAAAACGTTCGGGCGCGATACCATTGATAATAGGCCAACGCCCAACCGGCCCAATATTCGGGGGTGCGGTCAAAAGGTGCGTAGGACAGGACGGGCACCGTTTTGTCAATGGTTTTATCCAAAACCAGTTGCATCAGCTCCATCCCTGATAGTCCCGACAGGTAACGGGGATTGCCCGCCTCAATTTGTGAGGCGACGCCACTTGACAGAAACATCTCGTAAAACAACATTAGGTCGCAATGCGCGGCATGGACGGCGCAGTCGAACATGATGCCGAGGTTGTTCATCACATCCTCAAGATATAAATGATTATAGGCGTGGGTCATTGTTAGTCCATTTTTGTCTGAGAATATCAATCATATAGATGGCATCAACCGGTGATGCCGTGGCTTTTTCTTTCTGGTAATCTTCTCTTGCTTGTCGGTCGCGGGCTTGGCGTTTTGGGTAGTACAGACTGCTGTCAACGGGGATGCTTTCCTTGAAATGAATGCTTGCAAACGCCTTTTCGCTTTTTAATACGACCTGTTCTCCCAGTTTTCCTAAAAACATCGCTTTGCGCAATTGCTCCAACGAGATGGTGTTGTTCAAAAAGGCATTGGCAAAAGAGAAGTAAGAATCATCGGCCCGATAACCAATGATGATATCGTAAGGCTCGTAGTCGGGCAAAAAATAGTTCAACAGATACGCTCTTGCTTCTGTAGGCAGGCCTTGTGACAGGACAAACGTTCTGTTTTTCAACAGTATCGAGAGCCAATTTAGGATATGATAGGGTTTTTGATTAAGATGGAGGATGTCCAAACCATCCAAGTCAATCTCATAGCAGTTGGCAAAGCCATCGCGTTGTTCCGTACTTGCCCATTCTTTGGCGAGCTCAAGATTTTCGGTACAATAAAAGCCCAATCCGTAATCATTCTTCGGATTTCCCACTCCAAAAACGGGCTTTTCGATGATCTTTGTCGAACCGTGATATATTATAATTGATTTCATAAACTATCGTTATAACAAGACTTTTTGCAAAAATAAAAAGAATTCTATAATAAAAGCGCTTTGCGATTATTTTTCGCTTTACGGTTTTACATTTTGAAAAGCAATTGGTAGCTAGTGTCAAATACGGCAGGATAAGGTTCATGGTCGGTTTGTGCGCAATCCACATAAAAATCAATGCTTTCTCAATCCTTTTTTCGCAAAAAAGATCCGTATTTATTGGAGCATTTTTTCGCAGCGGTCAATGATCTCATTGGCCATTTTTGCCAGGGCCTCGTCGCGTTCGGAGATGGCATCCAGATAATCGTCGATCTTCACCTTGGTCCGCCGGTCTTCCCTCACATCAAACACGGCATCCAACGCCAACAGCACCCCATACCACAGCATCTTTCCTGATGAAAAACGGCTTTCATCCGTCTTGGCGGGAAGGAACCCTCGTCAATGACTTATCATTGTACTGGATAAACAGCAGTCCGAACGCCTCGTTGTAGTACCAGTCGTAGATCAGCTGTCCGGTGTATTGGCTGTAGAGGATCTCATGGTGGACGTTGGTGTAATCGGTTCCGTCAATGGAGGTGTATGGCTGGTAGGCCAGTAAGCTGCCGTCGAGATCGAGGTCGTACCCATAATAGAATATGAGGTCTTTGTCGGGGCGGATGGTGAACCCTAAGCTGTGGTTGGTTTGTTCGCATTCGAGAATCACCGTGCGGGCGTAGCAGTAATAGTCATCTTTGGGGATTTTTCCTGTCCCCTCGTGCGTCCTGGAGTAGAATCGGTCTTGGTCGTAGGGATAGGTGTCGTCGAAAGTGACTTCGTAGGTCAGCGTGTCGCCGTCCTGGTTCACGAAATCCACCTTTTGTCCCATTTGGTAAGGGATGGCGGCGGCATCTTCGTCGGTCAGTTTTTGATAGATATGGGCGTGTTCGATGCAGGAGCTCATCATGATGAGCGTCGTGCAAATGATCAAGAGTTTTTTCATTGTACGTGGTTTTTGAATTTATATCTGATTCCCAGGCTGTAGTTGCCTTCCATGCCGACACCCCATTGCAGGAATCCGGCGATGCGGTCGTTGCCGACTTCAATACCGGCAGCGGCTTGCCAGGCAAAGCAGCAGTGCTTGGTGGGAAGGTTCACCCCGAACAGGTCGGGTTGGAATTCCTCCAGTCGGTAGCCCCAAAAGCAGAGCCCGGCATCGGCTTTGGCATAGAGGGTGAAATGTTTTTTGTTGATGCAGTTCAGTTTGACATGTCCCATAAGGGAATGGCAGGATTCGTAAAGGTTGCAAACCAAAGGATTGTTGTTGCCATGATGGCGGTAGTCGATTTCCCTATAGTCGAAACAATAGGTGCCGCCCACTCCGACAATCTTGTTGAAGAAGTGGGTGTAACTGCCCGAAAAGGCTCCTATTTTGTCGAGGTAATAAGAGTAGAAGGGCACGTTGGGTTGGAAGTCATCGCCGCTTACGGGATGAAATCCGTAGCTTAAGGCGATCTCATTGCCGACACGACGCTCGTTGTCTTGTTCTTGTGCCAAGGTTGGAAGGCAGAGTGCCAAGGCCAAAGTCATTAAAAAGATGTTTTTCATGATTTATTGATGGTTGTTTTGTTTTACTTTCCATTCGGTCAGTGAGCCTTTTGGGTTCCATTTCCCCAAGGTGAGGCGTTGACATGATAAAAATCTCCTTCGGCGGTCTTGATGCCGTCGGTGATGTAAAGATGGTAGGTGCCTGTGGGTTCGTTGCCCATGAAGACCCTCACCACGCAGGGATACTGCTTGGCCATCCTTCTCGAGAACAACAGGTTGCCATTGTCGTCGGTGACCAAGGTCATGCAGTTTTCCACCGTCTCGTAAAAACATACATAGAGGGTGTTATCGATGAGCCATGACTCGATGTTGGGGCTTTTCATGTCGCCGTTCATCAACGACCCTTTGACATCCACCTTTTTTTCCTTGCCGTCGGAATGGGCGAGGAGGCTGTTGTAGAACATTTCCCGATAGGAAGGCTCCTTGTTGCATGAGTTGGTTCCCAAGACGATGATAATTAATAAGAAAAGAATTTTTATAACGCTTCTCATAATGCTGAATTCTTCGTTTTTAGTTTATTGTTGAGGCTTGCCCTGATTTTGTCGATGTTATAGACGCTGCATCCCAGCGCGTCGGCATATTCTTGTCGGCTGAGTTTGAAGTGTGAGAGCAGGCAATAGCGGAACTCCGATTCCGTGAGGTCGGGGTAGTTTGTCCTGACGGAGTCGATGAACCCTGGATGCACGCCTTCGAAGGCTTGTTCGAATCCTGTCCAATGGTCTTCGCCTTCAAACAGGGCTTTCTCCAAGTCTTTGAATCCCATGGGGTTGTTACGGTCACGGGAATACACTTCAAAGCATCGGATGATATGGCATTTCTGGAGGTATTCGTCTTTGAGTCGGTCGCCAGTTTGTTTTTGGAGCACCTCAATTTGGTTCAGGAGGTCGCTTTGTTGCAGTTGCTGCTGTTCGTTACGTTTCTTGAGTTCCAGCAGGTTGGCGTTGATTTCGGCTTCGATGCGTTTCTTTTTCAAGGCGTTGGAAATCAATCCAGTGATGATAGCCAAGGCAATCAACAGCACGACGATGAGCACGATGATGAGCCGTTGGCGAGAGAGCATCTGCCGGTTGTGTTGGTTGGCTTGGGCCTCGAAGTCGTATTTCTTTTGGATCTCAAGCACGGAGCTCTGGGTTTGGTCGGAGAGGATGTCGAGGGCGACTTCTTCGTGTTTTTTCTCCAAGTCGAATGCAGTGGCGTAATCGCCGTTGGCCAGGGCATCCTTGATCAGGAAGGCATAGACGGCGGCCATGGTCTCGGGGCGGCATTCCGTCAGCTCCATGGCGTTGAGCATCGCTGTTTTGTAGTATTCGAGGGAGTCGCGTTCGTCCAAGGCAAGATACACTTTGGCGAGGTTCATCAGGGCGATGGGACGGCGTTTGACATCCACCAGGGGCAAGGCTTTCCGAAGACAGTCTTTGGCCGCGTCGAAGTCATCGGTGAGTTGGTAAGCCACGGAGTAGTTGTTCCAAACGGAGGCTTCCGTGACGGGGTCATTGGAGGTCTGGGCGAGTTGCAAGGCTTGTTCCAGATAGATAAAGGCGCTGTCATACGCATCGATGACGATATTCATCATGGCCACGGCGTTGAGGCACTTGGCTTTGCGGGAGAGGCTGTCGCCCCACAGTTCGGCAGCGGCCTTGTAGTTGACGATGGCCTCGTCTTCGTGGCCGCTGTTGTTGAGCAGGTCACCTATATAATATTGGGCGAAGGCGGCGCTGACCGAGTCGCCCGTCAAGCGACCGTAACGGTCGGCCTCCTGGTAACAGTTCATGGCAGACTCGTATTCCTTTTTGGCTTGGCGCACCCGACCACTGTAGAGGGCGGCGGGAGCGGCGTTACGGTAATCCTTGGCGCGAAGGAAATAGTCGTAAGCCTCGAAGATCTGGTCGTCGTTGCTGATGTCCTCGTCGGCACGGAAACGGTCGCGCACTTCGTTCACCACGGCCTCCATACGTTCCGTCTTGGCCTTCGAGCGGAAGGTGCAGGAGGGGAGCAGGAGGATAACGATACCGAAGAATAACAGTGACCTTGACATGTTGATGTGTTTCTTTCCCGCAAAATTAGGAACTCTTCTCAAACAAAATACACAGGATCAAGGCTGTTACAAGCGATTCTCAAATGGTGATCTTGAATATCAGTTAATTATGTTTTTTGATTACAAGTTTTTCTGATTCACGATTCTTGAAATGGATGTCGATTTCGCTTAAAAATAATGAATGATGACAGTTTTACGTCGTGATGGCCTGGAGCTCTTTCCCCAAAGCATGTAAGGCATTCACTATTTTTTCGCTTTGCGGTTTTCGTGGCTTGCTTCTGCCGCAGATATAGTGGCCTAGCTGACGTTGGTTGATCCCCGTCATTCGTGACAATGCAGCGCGGGTAAGGATTTTGTCGTAGCAATACAGCAGACTTTGGATGTCCATTTTGAAAAGCAATTGGTAGCTGGTGTCAAACACGGCGGGATAAGGTTCGTGGTCAGTTTGTGCGCAATCCACATAAAAATCAATGCTTTCTTGAACATAGTTGACGAATTCAGAGAAATTACCTGTAAATGCCACGACCCATCCCGGAAGCAATTCGCAGCTGGCACTGAATCCGTTTTCGGTTTTTGACGTTGAAATGATCACTTTTTCCATGGTACCTCTGTTTAAAACGTTAGCCCCGACTGCCGCTCAATGCTTTTCAATTCGTCACCCCAAGTATCATCACTGGGTTTTCCATTCACGGTAACCTTTCCCTTTTTGGTAGGGTGTCTGAATTGCCGATGACTTCCGACCTGATGGACTATGTACCAACCGTCTTTGGCCAATAGTTTTAGGATTCTGCTTGTTTTAACGATCTTCATTGGTGGATCGGTTTTGCAAAAATAGTAATTTTACTATTATTAACCTCTTTTTTCGCAAAAAAAGAATATCATGTATTAAATTAAGTCGCCGCAAAAATAGACATAGTTTTAATTATTGTCAATAATTCTGTTGTTGAAATTTCTGATACATCGTAAAATAGTTTGTAATATTTTTTAATAAATCGTTATAAATCAATACGTTAAGGTTTGTAATTCTTGTAATCGACAATAATCCCCCTTCAAGGTGGGTTTATCTGTTGTACTTTTGCAATGTGAAATCCAAAATCATTCAACCATGAAAAGAATCTTGTTTTTATTTACTGCCTTTGTAGCGGTCATCGGCTTTACGGGATGCCCGAACAAAGAGCCCGAGTACATCGACCTTGGGACGATTCCGGAACAGTATCTTGCCACCGTGCCTTACCAGGACGGCGAGGTGTTTTATCTCCAACATGAAAGCGACCGTGTGATCATTCCATTTAAAGTGATGCGTTATCGGGTGAAGTCACAAGGCAACAATGCGTGGGGTTTTGACGAATATTTGGAAAAAAGCAAGCCCGCACCAACGGTGTATTTCGACTATGAAATCGACATCACCACCTGCAAGCCCGACTATCCGCTGTTCGACATCGACATCCGGTTCTCCAATGGCTACATGGCCGACAGTGTGTATTATAACTATCCAGCCCGACACAAGTATGCCCAGCTGAGCTGCCATCAAATGTATGCCTCCATCCCTTTCATCGGAGAACCCACGGACCTGTTCAAGGTCCATGAGACCTTCGAGGTCAACGGCCATGTCTATCACGACGTGTTCGAGTTCCCCAACGAGAACCAGGACCTGCAGGGCATCTATATCGAGAGGCTCTATTACAATTATGAAAAGGGCGTGATTGCCATTGAAATGTCGAACGGTGAAAAATACTTGCTTTATGAAGAAGAATAAGATTTGGATGGCCGTCGTGCTGCTGATGGCCCTCACCTCGTGTGTGAAACCGGAATACCACTATGTGGGTGACCGCTTCAAGGAATGGTTTGTGGACCAGGACAAGTTGGCGTTTGAGGTTCAGGACCAGAACGGCATTACCCAGGAGTTTGACTTTTCGGCTCCCCAGTCCGATATGGTGGAAGGCAACGCGTATTTCTTGTTTGTGAAGACCGATGAAGACCTTTGTGAAAACATTCATCAGGATAGTCGCGTCAGCTTTTATGAGGGTCGCGCTTGTTATTTAAGTGTCACCAATTATTACGGTAGGAACACCCATTTCGCCTTGGGTTTCTATGACGTTCAGTTCGATGTCAATGTGGATGGCGAACAGTTCACGTGCCAGCATTGCTACGACGACAAGTATTTCAATCGTGAATACCGTTGTTCGATGGAGGCGCTTCCCACTTATGAGGTGAACGGGGTGGTTTACAACGACGTATTGCACTTCAGGATTACCGACCAAGATGCCATCACCCGCAATACCTTCCCCACGGAGCTGTACTACGCCAAACATTATGGCCCCATCGAGTATGAATTGGGTGGTGAAGTGCGGTGTTTGAGACAATAAAATCTATACTTCATCCATTGGAAAAGTCCAGTAATTCAATGGATTAAGGATTAATTATCTCTAGATAAATCTGTATTAGACTCTGAGGGATCATTTTTTTGATCAAAGATTCGATACTTTTGTTCCCATGAAAAGATATTTGATCATCGTGGTGTTGCTATGCCTGATAGGAAGCCTTCGTGCTCAGCATTTCTATCGGACCAAAAGCGGGCGCTATATCGCCGATGTGGCATTTTCGGGGAACCAGGTCCTCGTGCTGGAGAACCGCAGCCGCAGTTCGGTGCTGAGCCTGCTCGATCTTGAGGGAAACAAGCTGGGCGAAACCGAATTCCAACAGCAGTATGAGGAACTGTATATCGACCCCTTCGGGCATTTTCTGCTGATGAACCGCGACAGCTGCCTGCAAGTGTATTTCGACCATCAGTGGAATGCCTTGCCTTTGACGACGTTCTCCAAACAGGAATTCAACGACAAAGTGGCGAGATTTGTGATGGAGTTCAATGGGGCCAATGTGCTCCGCAAGATGGTTTACGACAAGCATGACTACCACGTTCAGGAGTTTCATGGACAAACACAGACCTATTCGTACATCCTGAAAAACGATCCGGAAAAGAAAAACCATCCTTTATGCCGTTTTATCAATACAGCGGCCGTTGAAATCTGTCAGGCCCATCTGAACCGAATCATCGCCATGTACGACCATGCAGTGCCTCTCGGCGCCAACGAGCTGCGAATGGGTACCTGGGATGGCGATTTGCGCCGCTTGAACAAAACCTTAAACATCCACCTTCAGATTCTTTGGTACCGTCAGCATGTCGCCAAGGAATACCATACCGCAGCCCTGAAATACAACGGTCTTTTGCAATTGATCGACTTGCAGGGACTCAAGTTGGTGGAGGTCGATGAGGCGTTCAAGGTATCTGATCCCCGACCTTTGAAGCTCCTTTCGGGAGATTCCTATTTCAAGAATCAGTTCCTTACCGATGAACTTACGGGAAAGACTTACGGGTTGTTTGTGAAAAACGGGATGAATTACTTGGGGCTGTACAATCCGGAAAAAGGCAGTGTGGGCGTGATCCAAAAAGCCTGTCCCAGCATCTATCCGAGGGTGTTCAAGGTGCATGGTGGCTATGCTTACAGCGTCTATTTGGACAGCGATAGGAGCCAAGGAGTGATCAGCAGGGTAAAGATTAAAGATTGAATCAGGTATGCGTCCACGATCGAAAACCATACGGCTTTTTCTCCTGGCAATCGTTTGCGTGATGGCATGGACCGTCGTTGCCAAACCCGTCGGGGAGGATCGTTGGCATCAGTACCTGAACCGCGGCACCGAGTATTATTACGCTGGACAGCAGGATTCCGCCAAAGTCTATCTGGAGCAGGTGTTTTCAATGGACACCGACGAAAAGATGACGGCTGCAAGATATTTGCTCGACATCGCCTTGGCCCAAGGCGACACCTTGAAAATCAATGAATATGCCCTGTATTTGGCTGAAAATTATGACCTTACTATCACACAGGAACGACAAAAATCGCATCGGCGGATCATCATTATCGTTGCAGCGGCTTTGTTGTTGCTGCTGTTGATGACTTGGGTGATCCTGTGGCTACGCAAGGCCAACCATAAGCAGCGTCTGGTGCATGACCGAGAGCGCCAAGCCTACGATCAAGAACGTCAAGCATACGACCAACAGCTGGATGCGGCGCAATCCGCCATTGAACGCCAGACTTTTGAAAACCTCCAACGGCAGGCTAGGGAAGTCCTGTCGCGCGGCAGCCAGCGCAAGCGCATCCTCGAAGCCTTCAATGCCACCTACCCAAAAGCTTACGAACGGTTGAAAACCACCTATCCCGATCTCAGCGATCAGGAATACGACTTGCTGATCCTCAACTTCTTGGAGTTCCGCATCAAGGAAGAAGCCGAAATCCTGGAATTAAGCCAAAACACCGTGATGAAATATCGCTCAAATCTGCTGAAAAAGGTGGGGAAGGATCCGATTACGGGACTGTTAAAATAGCCGGCCATGATATGATGTTGATTTTTGTGAATCATAAGCACTATTTTTGAAAATCATAATCAACAAGAATCATAATTCAAAAATTTCACTATTAATAAAAATATTTCATCAAAACCCATTGCAGATTCAAAAAATCCTGTATCTTTGCAGTCGTAAACGTAAGACAATCCCCCATGGAAAAGATTCAATTACCGGAAATCACCACGGAAATCCAAGCCGAACCTTGGGCAGAAGGACACGTGGCCCACTTCATTACTACCCGTGCTGTGTCACAGAAGTCCAAACCAAAACGTGTTATCACCGCAAACATACTGCCCCAATGAATGTACTCACTAAACATTTTTGTAAACGGCAAGATGCTATCATTACCGATTGTTACGTAATGATGCCTGTTGGAGTGACTGATGTGGACGGAAACCGTCGTTATTGTAAGATTGAAAACGCCGCTTGGGACACGGGGGCCACCAATACCGTAATTACGCCAGAAATTGTAACAGCTTTGGGATTGAAACCAAATGAAAAACACGCTGTTTCTACACTAAATGGCATCATCGAAGTGAACACCTATCTTATCGATCTCTGTTTTGAGAATGGCTATAAAATAAATAACCTACAAGTGTTTAGTGGTGAGGATTACAGCGATTTCGACTACGATGTTCTTATCGGTATGGATATCATCACCCAAGGTGATTTCTGCGTTTCGGCTTTTCAAGATGAAACAGTTTTTTCCTTCAGAATGCCCGCAGAAGGCATTGTATTGAACTGATGTCATTATCTTCAAAACATCCATTGTCGCCCCGAAAGCCAATCGGAAAGGCCCGTGTGGATTACGACAAGCTGTATGAAAAGCTCTACGTCGATTGTTTCCACAACATGATCCTCGTGGGTCAGGACAGCTGTCTGCAAGTCTATCTGACTGACCAAGACAACCTCCTTTCGGTGGCTCCCTTTTCGAGGGAAGACTACCGCGACAAGCTACTCCGGATCGTCTGCGAATTCAACGGGGCTTACATCACCAAAACCGTCGTCCACGACAGGGGAATCTATTGGCTTAAACACAACCGCGGTAAGAGCCAGAATTACGAGTACATCCTGAAAGACGACCCCGAGAAAACCCCACACCCCTTATGTAGCTTTCTGGATACGATCGGTTACATCGGGTGCCAGTCGCAGCTGATGGCCATCGTGTCTGAATACCATCAGGTGGTGGCCGAAGAAGGCGGCATCGACCTCCTCAACGAAGGCGTCTGGGACGGCTATCTGTTGAGCTTGGCGCAAAACGGGAGCCTGCTTTTCCAAATCCATTGGTATGCTGCCATCGCCACAAAAAAAGAATACTGTATCGTACCGCTCTTGTTCAAGGATTACCTCCAATTTGTCGATGTGGACAACCGTGAAATCGTGACGATCAACAAGGATTTTGAAATCGCTTCACGACGGCCGCTAACGGTCACTTCGGGCGAGCGCTATTTCAAGAATGAGTTTTTGAAAGATGAAGCCACAGGGAAGGCTTACGGTCTGTTTATTAAAGACGGGGTCAACTATCTCGGCCTTTATCATCCCAACGAAGGCATCGTGGGCATGGGCTCCAAAGCCAGCAAAGGCAGTTATCCTCGTGTGTTCCGGGTGAATGACGGCTACGCTTACAGCGTGTTCTACGACAGCAACCGGAATCAAGGGTGATCAATCGGGTGAGAATCACATCGCATCAGCCATCAGGTCTTTACGACCGATGAGGCTGAAAATACTGATGTCGTTGTCTTCGTTGAGGATTCGCAGGGTACGGAGGATTTCATTGAGCGTTGAGCCGCTAGTGGTCACATCGTCAATGATGAGGACGTTCTGCTGACGGATGGTGGCACACAATTCTTCGTCAGCCTTGGTCGCAAACTTCAAAAATTGCATCATATAGGGACGGAAACGACTTTTTTTTACGTCCTTGGCAATAGTGAAGTAGTCTTTTTGATGAATCAGATCGAGCATGTGAGCAATAGACTGCCTCACTTCGTCTTTTTGGGCCTCGGTGTAACGGGGCCTTCCGTTTTCAAGAACATCCTCAAGATATTGCTGCTCGAAAGCATCCATGTCGAACGAAATATTGGCTGGCAAAGCCTTGACCAACTCCATTTTCCGAAGCGTAGGCTGTGCAAAACGGTAAATGTAGCGCAGCATGTATTGGTTGACTTTGCTTGATGACTCAGGCATCACCACAAGGTCGTAATCATACAGGTTGATTTTCCGGTTCAGATGATCAACAGCGCGTTTGATGAATTCCGTCAGGTCGGGGTTATCTTGAAGCTGGTCGGAGAACTTGACGTATTTGATGAAAGCGCTCCGCAGACTGCTTTCAACTTGATCGGAAAACTCATAACCATAATAGAAGCATTTGCCAAAAGCCTCCACTTGATAGCCTTCACCCGTCAAGCTGACGAGATCGTCCCCTCCGTCATGCCCAAAGTCGAAAACGAATTTTTGCCCTATTTCATCAAAGGTAACACCCATAGTTCCTGTTTCTTCGTGCAAAAATAATTGTTTTTTATGGATAAGCTATTGTTGCAGCCTTTTTTTCAAGCAAAGAACAAACGCTGTTTGCTGTGTGAGGCAAACAATAATCTATACTCAAGTATAAACAAACTTATTGTAATTCAATAAATTAAATCAGTCTTTTATCACTAAAAATCAGTATCGCCGAACAAGTCCTTAAAAACCAGCTTTTTTGTAACTTAATTTTGTAGTGACAAAACCCTAAAACCGCATCGCTATGAAAAACATTCGATTTTACTTACTGCTGGCATTCTTGCTTCTATTGCTTGTTCTTACGGGTAGGAGCACGGCTCAACAGCGCTCTGTCTTTCATGGTAGATGTATCGATTTGAAAAAACAGCCGATCCAAGGCGTGAACGTTTATTCCACTGACTCGCTTCTGCTTTCGGTCTCCGACAAAAATGGCAGATTCACTGTGAATAAAGTCAAAGTCGGTGACACCTTGTGTTTGTCGCACGTGACTTACGAATACACTCGGTTTGTCATCGAGCAGGGGGATTTCGCCACGAAAGAAGTTCCCGTGATGTTACTGGAAAACGCTTACGGATTAATGGAGGTAGAGATTGTTGGCTCGGCACCTGTAATCGCTTATCGAAACAAGGTAAATAGCGTTATCGATTACGAAATCAACGATATGGGATTCTACATGATTGCCTATCGGCAGGATGGCAACTGTTCTTTGCTGCACACGACGATGAATTTTGACACACTTTCCGTGCTGCCCATTAGAAGGAAGTTCCAGCGGCTTTATAAGGATGTTTACAATCAAATCCACCTGATTGGCAATGACTCGACCTATCAGATTGGTCATCGGCAGTATCGCGGCCAGTATATGAACATGGAGCTTTTTTATGGTATGCAACGGGATGAGTTCTACGCCTTGATGGGCAACAACGTGCTTGCCAACGACAAGGTGTTTGTTGTGGCTGACTATGGAGATAACGGACAGGAGATTTATTACAACTATTACGAGATTGACAGCCATAAAGGGTATTTCATGGAATATGTCAGCGACAATGGAGGTCTCGATTTGGCGGAAAACTTCCGCAAATTCGGCGGCATGGGAGGCAGTCTATTTCTTAAAGCCATTTATGATCCAGTGTTCGAGACCCACGATACCATTTTCTTTTTCAATTTCGAGGCCGACAAAGTCGTTTACTTCAACCACGAGGCACAACGTCTTGGATGGAGCTGGATCACTTTCCACCGGGAAAGGACTTGGGATAACAAATGGCAGATGCGTAAAGAATGGAAGAAGTTGGTGTTGCTGGATGAAATCCAATCCAGATTCTATGCGGTGTTCGAGGAAGAGGGCGTCATGATTTTGAAGCGAATTGACCTGAAAACAGGCAAAGCCGATGAGGTAGCCAAATTGACGGGATTTCCTTTTGTGACCAACCCCCAGGTCCACGACGGGGTGCTGTATTTCCTCTATTCCAAGGAGGATAACCATGCAAAACAACTGTATCGAATGAAAATTGATTAAGGTTTGTAAAACCAAAATCCTTAACTTTGCCCCAATTTCACATTTAGCAAAGTTACCATGAAACGACTTCTTCTTTCACTTGCCATCCTTCTGACTTCAGCGATGGCCTTCGCCGGAGAGGGGATGTGGATCCCGATGCTCCTCCAGTACAATGAAAAAGAGATGCAAGAGATGGGCATGCGCATCACTGCCGACGACATCTATTCCATCAACCACAGCAGCCTGAAAGACGCCATCGTGCTCTTTGGCGGAGGCTGCACGGGCGAGATCGTCAGCGACTACGGACTGTTGCTCACCAACCATCACTGCGGCTTTGACTACATCCAAAAGCACAGCTCGGTGGAGCACGACTACCTCACCGACGGCTTCTGGGCCATGGACCGCTCGCAAGAACTGCCCTGTCCCGGATTGAGTGTCATCTTTCTGAGGGAGATGCGCGACGTGACCGAGAAGGTGCTGTTCAACGTCACCGATGACATGACGGAAGAGGACCGTCAGGCGACCATCAACGAAAACATCAAGAAAATCACGGCAGAGGTCGAAAAACAAACCACCTATAAAGTCTCCATCAAGCCGTATTTCCTTGGCAATGAATATTACCTGTTGCTGAACGAGGTCTATACCGACGTGCGTCTGGTGGGCTGTCCCCCCAGCAATATCGGCAAGTTCGGTGGCGACACCGACAACTGGGTGTGGCCCCGCCATACGGGCGACTTCAGCGTGTTCCGCGTGTATGCCGACCCAGACGGTCATCCGGCCGACTACAGCGCCAGCAACATTCCCTACAGACCCGCCAAGCACCTTGAGATCTCCCTGAAAGGCGCCGATGAGGGTGACTTCGCCTTCGTGTTCGGCTACCCCGCCCGTACCAGCGAGTACCTGCCCGCCGTGGCCGTCGATCAGGAAGCCAACGTCATCGATCCCATCGCGGTCCGCCTTCGTGGCGAGATCCTCGACATCTACAACACCTATCAGGAGCAGGACAAGAAAGTCCGTATCCAGTATGCCTCCAAGCACGCCGGTCTCGGCAACGGCTGGAAGAAATGGATGGGCGTCACCGAAGGCATCAACCACTTCCGTGGCGTGCAGAAGAAACGTTACTATGAAGAGTCCTTCCAGGAATGGGCCTTGGGCGCACGCAACCGTTACATGTACATCGACCTGCTGAAGAGTTTCGAACAGAAATACAAGGAGTTGGAACCCTATCGCGTGGCCTACACCTACCTCAGCAACGCAGGATTGAATATTGAGATTTTCGACTTCGCGGGTAACTTCAACAAGCTGTCGCAGGTCACCAAAGAGACGCCTCAGGAGGAGATCGACAAGATGATCACCGGCCTGAAGAAAGCCACGGAGAACTTCTTCAAGGACTATTACCAGCCCATTGACAGGGAGGTGGCCAGAACGATGCTAGAAGAGTATTTGGAGCATCAGCCTGCCGACTTCCGTCCCGGTTTCCTGAATGAGATCAAGGACGTGGATGCCTACGTGGAGCAGCTGTTTGAGAAGTCGCTGTTCGCCGACAAAGACAGGGTGATGGAGTTCCTTGAGAGCTTCAAACCCAGCAAAGTCAAGAAGTTACAGAAAGACCCCGCCTTGCTGGCCTACCAGAGCATGATTGGTTTCTATCGCGATGAAGTCAACCCGAAGATGGGTCCCATCAACAAGGAGATCGACCGCATGCAGCGCATCTACATGAAAGGCCAGATGGCCATGGAGCCCGAGAAGCGTTTCTCGCCAGATGCCAACTTCACGTTGCGTGTTACCTACGGCAAGGTGGAAGGCTTCAAGCCGCAGGACGGCAAGAACTTCCGTCATTATACCACGTTGGAGGGCATCATGGAGAAAGAGAACCCCGATGTCTATGACTATGTGGTGGAGCCCAAGCTGAAGGCACTCTACAACAGCAAGGACTATGGGCGTTATGCCGACAAGGACGGCACCATGCATGTCGCCTTCACGGCCAGTGTCCACACCACGGGAGGCAACTCCGGCAGTCCCATCCTCAATGCCGACGGACAGCTGCTGGGCTTGAACTTCGACCGTTGCTGGGAAGGCACCATGAGCGACTTGGTCTATGACCCCAACATCTGCCGCAACATCTCGGTGGATATCCGCTATGTGCTCTTCATCATCGACAAGTTCGCCGGGGCCAAGCACCTGGTGAACGAGATGACCATCGTGGAATAATTTTTTTCAAGAATTAGAGAATTAGAGATTTTTCTATGATGACATTTGAGAATTGTCCGGAATTTGAGAAAAACGCTAGCGTTTCCCATTCTCTAATTCTCTAATTCTTGATAAAAAACTTGATAAAACCCCGGAATGAAATGTAACATTCCGGGTTTTTTGCTACTTCAGGGTAACTTAATCGGATACAAATGAACCATTTTGATTTTCCTGAAGCCAGGAGTATTGTGGTTGTCGGTGACATCCACGGTGATTTTAACAAGTTGATCCACAAGTGTTGTCTGCGTTACAAGCTTCGGAACGCCTTGATTGTGGTGGCGGGTGACTGTGGCGTCGGCTTTGAACGGCCGGGCTATTACGACCATGTCTATGAGCGCAACCGAAGGTATTTGTGCGACATGAATTGTTGGTTGGTGATGGTGCGGGGCAACCATGACAACCCGGCGTATTTCCACGGGTCGGGCCGACTCCAGCATGCGCGTTTCATGACGGTGCCGGACTATTCGGTGTTGACGGCCTGCGGTCGCGTGGTGCTGTGCGTGGGTGGGGCCGTCTCGGTGGACCGTGAGCTGCGCAAGAACAGCCCGTTCTACCGGAAGGCCGATCCGGCGGCACCGTTGGAGCGCAATGTCTATTGGGAGGACGAGGCTCCGGTGTTCGACCGAGGGATGCTTGAGGAGATTGGCGAGGTGTATGAGATCGACACGGTGATCACGCATACGGCGCCCCTGGTGTGCGACCGCATCACGAAGCAGGGGTTGTTCTATTTCTCGGTGGACGACGAGCGGCTGTTGGCCGACGTGGAGGAGGAGCGGGAGACCTTGGAGTTGCTACGGAGCTATCTGATCGAGCGGGGCCATCCCTTGCGGTATTGGTATTACGGGCATTTCCACCAGAGTTGGCACTACGAGATCGAGGGTGTGATGTATAATATGCTGGATATCATGGAGTTCCGTGAGGTTCCGATTAGGGAATAAACGCTATTTCTTGATCCGTTGGGCCAGTCCCATGGCGCCGACGGGGCAGACGAGGCGGCAGAGGTGGCAGCCGACGCATTTGGCGCCGATGATGTGAGGCTGACGGGTGTCGGGGTCGAAGCGGATGGCTTGGTGACCGCCGTCTTGGCAAGAGACATAGCAGCGTCCGCAGCCGATGCACTTTTCGCGGTTGACGGTCGGAAACACCTTGGTGTCGCGGTCGAGGTCGGAGGGGCGTACGAACGCTGGCAGCTGTTCGCCCACGAGGTCTTCGAGCTTTTCGATGCCCCGTTCTTGCAGGTAGGTCTGGAGACCCATCACGAGGTCGTCGATGATGCGGTAGCCATATTGCATCACGGCGGTGCACACCTGCACGTTACGACAGCCCAGCTGGATGAACTCCAGTGCGTCGTGCCAGGTCTCGATGCCTCCGATGCCGCTGAGTTGGATGTTCTTCATGATGGGGTTCTTCGCCATCTCGAGGATGTAACGCAGGGCGATGGGTTTGACGGAGCGGCCGCTGAGACCCGAGATGGTCCATTTTTCATCGACCTTGGCGGTGGGTGTCATCGTCACGCTCTTGATGGTGTTGATGGCCGAGATGGCGTCGGCGCCAGCGAAATAAGCGCCCATGGCAGGTTGGTTGATCTGCGTGATGTTGGGCGTCATCTTCGGGATGACGGGGATCTTCACATTGCGTTTCACGTAAGCCGTGTAGAAGGTCACCAGCTCGGGGTCTTGTCCCACGTCGCTGCCCATGCCGGAAAGTCGCATCTGGGGACAGGAGAAGTTCAGCTCCACGGCATCGCAGCCAGCCTCTTCGGCCATCTTGGCCAACTCGATCCATTCTTCTTCGTACTCCCCCATGATGCTGGCCACCACGATCTTGGTCGGGTAGTTTTGCTTCAGTCGGCGCAGGATGTCGAAGTCCACCTCGTAAGGGTTCTCGCTCAGCTGTTCCATGTTGCGGAACCCGGCAAACGAAGAGCCTTCCCGCACCGCATCGAAACGCGGCGACACCTCGCGGATGTCCTGCTTGCAGATGGTCTTGTAGAAGACCCCCGCCCAGCCCGCCTCGAAGGCCCGTGCCACCATCTCGTAGTTGGTGCAGATCGACGAA
>JAFRRE010000197.1 GCA_017428285.1 Bacteroidales bacterium
GAAGGCTTGCATTCCTTCGTCATCTGGGGCTTGGGCAGCTTCTCCAACGTGAGCAAAGCACAACTGCCGTTCTTCGCCATCGCAGTGGTAGTTGGCACCATAGGCTCGTTCCTGCTCTTCAAGACCTTGAACCTCTTGCTGTTGGGTGAGCGTTATGCCGAAAACCTTGGCGTCAACATCAAGCGGAGCAGTATGCTCATCATCTTGGTTTCGGGCTTTCTCACCGCCCTCATCACGGCGTTTTGCGGTCCCATCGCCTTTTTGGGCTTGGCCGTTCCGCACATTGCACGATTCCTTTTCAAAAGCAGCGACCACAAGTTGCTCATCCCCGCCACGGCCTTCCTCGGCATGGACCTGGCCCTGTTCTGCAACCTCATCGCGCGGCTGCCCTCGTTTGAAGGCAACCTGCCCATCAACTCGGTCACGGCACTGATTGGCGCGCCCATTGTGCTGTGGGTCATCTTCCACCGGCAACGATTCAATCATGGACAATAATGAATGTGATGAAAAGGAACTACGAATTTAACGAATGGAGCGAATTGAATTCTGCGGCTAAAGCCGCGAATCCATACGAATTTTGTACATTCGTACCAATTCGGACGCTTGCGTCCCAAATTTTTCTATCACATTCGCATAATTCGTGTAATTCGTAGTTAAAGAGACCATTATGAACGAAGTCCTTCATACAGACCATCTGTCAATCGGCTACAAAGGCCAAGCCTTGATGCCCGCCATCGACGTGAGCCTCAACGAAGGCGACATCGTAGCCTTGTCGGGTCCCAACGGCTCGGGCAAGACAACGCTATTCAAGACGCTGTCGGCCAGCCTGAAGCCCGTCGGCGGCGAGGTCAAGCTGTTTGGGAAAGACTTGCACGACTACTCCCCCTCCGAGCGCAGTTCGTTGTTCAGCCTCGTGCTCACCGAGAAGCCCGACGATCTCTTTCTGAAAGTCTTCGACATCGTTTCCTCGGGTCGTTATCCACATCTCGGCCTCCTGGCACGTCTCAGCGAGCAGGACGAGCAAATCATCTACGAGAGCCTTGAAACTGTTGGAATTAGCCATCTCATCGACAGAAATTTCGTCTCGCTTAGCGACGGTGAGCAACAGAAAGTGATGATTGCCAAAGCGTTGGTGCAAGACACTCCGTTGATTTTCATGGATGAGCCCGCCGCCTTCCTCGACTATCCGAGCAAAATAGAGCTGGTGAACATTATGCACAAACTTTCGCGCGAAAAACGCAAAACCATCCTCTTCAGCAGTCACGACCTTGACCTTTTGCTCCGCCATGCCGACGTGATGTGGGTTGTCGCGCCGCAACAGCCTTTGCGACAAGGCACACCGAAAGAATTGGTCGAACAAGGGATTATTGATGAGTATTTTAAGCCGATTGTGGCTAAAGAAGAGTTTTATTGGATGAGATAACTACTTGGATTAATTCTTCAAGCACCCAATCGGCACCACAAACACGCCGTCTTGCCTACGATAAGCATATTGTCCGCCCGTGAGAACGAGCAACAAATCAGGCTCACTTATGGGAGTTTGTATTTCCGTTTTGTTATGCTCTTTGATAAGTCTTTGCAATTCCAATAGGTGTTTGGCTCCATCCTCGATTTCTGCACTCCCTAATTTACACTCAACGAGCGCATAACGGCCATCGTTGATGTGCAGCACGACATCAGCCTCCAAACCATATTTGTCATGATAGTAGCCTATATGCGAATCAATATCAGAGGAATAGGCCTTCAAATCCCTGATACACAGTTGTTCAAACAGGAATCCAAAGGTCTTGAACTGAGTCATCAACGCCTTTGGCGACAGTTGCATGGCCGCCACAGCCACACTCGGATCGCAGAAGGTGCGCTTGGGAGTGCTACGAATGACCGCCTTGCTGCGAATGGCCGGACACCAAGCATCAATATCCTGAATGACAAACAGTTTCTCCAAAGCCGCCACATACGAGGTGAATGTATCCATTGAGCAAGTCATTTCTTCAGACGCCGAAACATCAGCAAGCAAGGTTGTTTTCTTCGCCAAAGTGGAGATATTGCGGGCATACGAGCGCAATATCATTCGTGTCAGTTTCTCGTCCCTTTGCACGCCGTCAATCCGCGAAATGTCTTCCTTGCAAACAGTTCTGAAATAGTCCTTGGCCACCATCAGTTTCGACTTTTCGTCCTTGAGGCGCAAGGTTGCTGGCCATCCACCGCGACAGGCGGCAAAAATAATATCCTCAACCTGCATGTCAGAAACCGCTGCAATGTCTTGCTGCGGATTATCAAACAATTCCATCAGACTTACCGCTCCATTGGATTCCTTTGATTCCCAAAGGCTCATCGGCAGCATTTCCATTTTTGAGATACGGCCATTTCCAGAATGGTGTATCTTGCTTTTATCCACTGCGTTAGAGCCGGTCAAAATGAATTGCCCTTCAAGTCCTCTTTCGTCCACCAAGGTACGCACGGCATCCCAAATGACGGGCGCATCCTGCCACTCATCAATGAGCCGAGGGGTAGCACCATGAAGCAGCAGCGACGGCTTGGTAGCCGCCGTAGTGAGATATTGTTCGCGCATGTCGGGCGACTGCAACTTGATAACACTGCCCGCCAATTGTTCTGCTGTGGTGGTTTTTCCACACCACTTGGGGCCTTCAATCAGTACTGCTCCAAAGGCATTCAAACGCTCTTCAAGTTGGACATCTGCCATCCTTTTGAAATAGTCCATAATTCATCTATTTAAAATACGCTGCAAAATTATTACAAATAAATGTATTACGCAAATCTATTCTGTATTTTTTACACATTTTATTCGGTGTTTTAGATGTAATTTATTCGGTGTTTTAGATGTATTTTATTCGGTGTTTTAGATGTATTTTGTTCGGTGTTTTAGCGGTAATTTGTTCGGTGTTTTCGACATAACAATTTTGCCAAAAAAAAGAGTTTTTCTGGTTGAATTTAACTTCCCAATTTGCATTTTTTGTAATTTTGCACCTTCAATTATTGCAGCAATTTTTACTAAAATGCAGAATATCAGAAATATAGCGATTATCGCTCACGTTGACCACGGCAAGACCACCCTCGTGGACCGCATCCTTTACCAATCCCAACTCTTCAAGGAATCGGACGAAGCCCCTGGCCAACTCATTCTCGACAACAACGACCTCGAACGCGAACGCGGTATCACCATCCTCTCGAAGAATGTGTCCGTTCGCTATAAAGATGTGAAAATCAATATCATCGACACTCCTGGCCACGCCGACTTCGGCGGCGAGGTGGAGCGCGTGCTCAACATGGCCGACGGCGTTTTGCTTTTGGTTGACGCTTTCGAAGGTCCCATGCCGCAGACCCGTTTCGTGCTGCAAAAGGCCATCGAGCTGGGCCTAAAGCCCATCGTGGTCATCAACAAGGTGGACAAGCCTAACTGTCGTCCCGACGAGGTGCAAGAGGCCGTCTTCGACCTGATGTTTAACCTTGGCGCAACGGAAGACCAACTGGACTTCCCCACTGTTTACGGTTCATCCAAACAAGGCTGGATGTCGGACCATTGGGAAAATGTCACCGATAACGTCTCCTACCTCTTGGACGTCATTATCGACACCATCCCGCCCGCGAAGTTCGAGGAAGGCACGCCTCAGATGCTCATCACCTCGTTGGACTACAGCTCCTACGTGGGCCGTATCGCTGTGGGTCGTCTGAAACGTGGCACCCTGCAGGCCGGACAAAACGTCTCGTTGGTGAAACGTGACGGTTCCGTGACTCGCTCTACCATCAAGGAGCTCTATACCTTTGAAGGTCTGGGCAAGGAACGTACCAAGAAACCCGTCGAGGCTGGCGACATCATCGCGCTGATGGGCATCGATGACTTCGAGATCGGCGACACCGTGGCCGACTACGAGAATCCTGAGCCGCTGCCACCCATCCATGTGGATGAGCCTACGATGAGTATGCTGTTCACCATCAACAACTCACCCTTCTTTGGCAAGGAAGGTAAATATGTTACCTCACGCCACCTGCGCGAACGTCTTTACAAGGAGACTGAGAAGAACCTCGCCTTGAAGGTGGAAGATACCGATTCGCCTGATTCTCTGATGGTCTACGGCCGTGGCATCCTGCACCTCAGCATCCTTGTCGAGACCATGCGCCGCGAAGGTTATGAGTTCCAACTCGGTCAGCCCAAGGTCATTTTGAAATACATCGATGACGTGAAGTGCGAGCCTATCGAATGCCTCACCGTCCTGGTGCCAGAAGACTTCTCTGGCCGTGTCATCGAGCAGGTCAGCGCACGCAAGGGTGAGATGACCCAGATGGAGCCAAAGGGCGACCGCATGTGCCTCGACTTTGACATCCCGTCGCGCGGTCTCATCGGCTTGAGAAACACACTGTTGACTGTCACTGAAGGTGAAGCTATTGTCTCCCATCGCTTCAAGGACTATGAACCTTGGAAGGGCGAGATGCCTTCACGCAATGTCGGAGCCTTGATTTCAATGGAAACAGGACAGGCTATCCCCTACGCCATCTGGAAGTTGCAAGACCGCGGCATCTTCTTCGTTAACCCGAATGAAGATGTCTATGCCGGCGAGGTCATCGGAGAGAACACGCGCAGCAACGACATTGTCATCAACGTTTGCAAGACCAAGCACCTCACCAACGTGCGTGCCTCGGGTAGCGATGAAGCCATCCGCCTCATCCCGCCTGTACGTTTCTCATTAGAGGAATATATGGAATACATCCGCGACGACGAGTATCTTGAGGTGACGCCCAAGAGCCTGCGTCTGCGCAAGATCATCCTTGATGAGCTGGAACGCAAACGGGCCTCACGCCGTGGAGAGGAATGATTTTTGCAAATTAATTTCTAAAAAGTCGGGCTATATGTCCGACTTTTTTCGTATTATTGCACACTTGTAAACGAGCAAATAACAAGACCCTTCCTTGTTTCATTGTTTTATTTTATTAATTTGATTATCAAATAAATAAGAATATGTCAACATTCAAGAAAACCCTTATTATCCTGTTTGTCACGATAGGATTGGCATCGTGTGATGTGCTCACCCAAGTGGCACAAATGGCCAACTTCGCCAACTGCAAGTTCAATTTCAACAGTGTCGACCAGATTCAGATGCTTGGTGTCAACCTGAGCAAAGGCATGTCGAAGAGCGACCTCAACGCTGCTCAACTGCTTTCGTTGGCCAATGCCATTGCCAACAAAAAACTTCCCGTGTCTTTCAATGTGAATGTAGGTGTCAACAATCCCAATACGATTCCTGCTTCGATGTCCAAAATGGATTACATTGTCAGCCTTAACGGCAAGGAAGTCATCAGCACCACATTGAACAAGAGCGTCAATGTGGGTGCCAACTCAAGCAGCGTGGTCAGCATTCCCATCACCATAGACCTGTTCCAGTTGTTCAGTGGCGAATCGGCTGATGCCTTGCTCAATTTGGCCTTCAAATTGGCCGGTGCCAGCAGCGAACCCGTCAATGTTGGCCTGAAGGTGAAGCCCTACATCAGCATCAACGGACAACAGCTCGCCTACCCCGACTTCATCTCAATGAACAAAGTGTTGAACTAACCCACAGAAAACAATCAAGAAATGGCGGATTTTAGCAAAGAAAGACGCTTCAGTATCGACCCTGGAAAAGGGAAAAAAATGGATGGCTGTCCCTACTCAATATATGAGGATGGGCGTGATGTGAAGGACTATATGATCCCTCCAAAAGGCTATAAATTCAAAGGTTTTCGTTTTGACCCCGATGCCAGCAACCAAATTTACGATGGCAGGCTCATCGCTGAATACGAAAAGGAACCATTCAATGACATTCTCAAATCGAATCTCTGGAAATTCATCCTCGCCTTGGTCATTATCGCCGTCATCACGGTGGTAGTCATTCTGGCGGTCAATGTCTTCAACAAGCCTAAGACCGACAAACCGACCAAGAAGCCTGAGACCACAACCTTGGTGAAGGATACAGTGAAGGAAAAGGTCAAAGTGCAGCCCGTTGAAAAGAACGCTCCAGTTCCTGCGAAGGACACTGTCAAGCCTAACGATAAGGATAATGCTGCTATTCTCGACCTTAATGCCAAGAAAGACAAAGACACAGTAGTGGAAACCCCGCAACCTGTGGCGGATGGCCCCAGTGCCCAATTCAAAAAGGAATTCTGGGCATTGATCCATCAGCGGACCATCATGATGGATCCCTACGATATGCTTTACAAGGACAACAAAAACAAGGTGGAAGGCGAAGAGTATGAGTATCTGAGATATACCATCTTGGAAAACTTCGCTTCCTTCAAGGCTTGGTCTAGCAAACTGCACAAGGTTCCCGTTTCCGAGTTGGAATCCATCAACACCATCAAAGATCTGAAGAACAAACTGAATGAGATAAAATAATTGTTTGGCTATCAGCTTAGTAAGCTCAAGCTAACTGCTGATAGCTGAAAACAAATAAAAAGAATACAACAACTTAAACAAATCAAATATGATCAGAAACAACTTCATCAAACGCCACAACGGCCCCACCGCATCGGATGCTGAAAAGATGCTCAAGGTCATCGGCGTGAAATCGCAAGAACAACTTGTCGACGAAATCATCGCTCCCGAGATCCGTCTGCCGAAAGACCTCAACATCGGCGAGGGCATGAGCGAATACGAAGTCATCAGCCACCTCAAGGCTTTGGGTGCCAAGAACAAGCAGTTCCGCAGCTACATCGGCTTGGGCTACTACAACACCATCACCCCTGGCGTCATCATGCGCAACATCCTTGAGAACCCAGGCTGGTACACCTCTTATACTCCTTACCAAGCTGAGATCTCGCAAGGCCGTCTCGAAGCCTTGGTGAACTACCAGACCGTCATCAGCGACCTCACCGCCCTGCCGTTGGCCAACGCCAGCTTGCTCGACGAAGGCACCGCCGCCGCCGAAGCCATGCTGATGTTCTGGCACAGCCGCAGTCGCGCACAAGTGAAGGCTGGCGTGAAGAAGTTCTTCGTCGCCAATGATGTGTTCCCGCAGAGCATCGAAGTCATCAAGACCCGCGCCCACTTCCAAGGCATCGAGGTCGTGGTGGATGACATCAATAAGTTCGATTGCAGTGAAGAATACTTTGGCGTACTCATCCAGTGCCCCAACCAGTTCGGTGAAATCGTGGACAACCGCGCCAAGGTTGCCGAATGGAAAGCCAAAGGCATGCAAGTGGCCGTGGCCGCCGACCTGCTGAGCCTCACCCTCATCACGCCTCCCGGCGAATGGGGTGCCGATGTGGTCTTAGGTTCCAACCAGCGTTTCGGCCTGCCGATGGGATTCGGCGGTCCTCATGCCGGTTACTTCGCCACCACCGAGGCTTACAAGCGCGAGATGCCTGGCCGTATCATCGGCATCAGCGTGGATGCCCTTGGCAATCCCGCTTTCCGTCTGGCTCTGCAAACCCGCGAGCAGCACATCAAGCGCGAAAAAGCCACATCCAACATCTGCACAGCTCAGGCTTTGCTCGCCATCATGTCGGGCTTCTACGCCTTGTATCATGGTCCGGAGGGCTTGATTGAAATTGCACATCATATCAACTGCCTCGCCGGCAAGCTGACCTCCGAACTGGCCAAGCTCGGCGTCAAGCAGCTCAACAAATACTTCTTCGACACGCTGTTGTTCGAACTGCCCGAAGGCGCTTGCACCTGCAAGGTGAAGGAAGCCGCCGAGAAACACGGCATGAACTTCCGCATCATCGACAAGCAACACTTCGGCATCAGCCTTGACGAGACCACCGCTCGTGAGGACCTCAACGAGATTGGCCAAGTGGTGGCCGAAGCCATGGGCAAGCAACACGAGGAACTTGTTGTCGACCCCAACTGCGCCAACTTCAGCGGCATCCAACCCGAGATGCGCCGCACCTCGAAGTTCATGCAGGCCCCGATGTTCTTCAAGTATCGCAGCGAGACCGACATGATGCGCTACATGAAGAAACTCGAAAACCGCGACCTCAGCCTCAACCGCTGCATGATCCCGCTCGGGAGCTGCACCATGAAGCTGAACCCCGCCACCTCGATGTACGCCCTCAGCTGGCCTGAGTTCGGCAACATCCACCCCTTCGTCCCTGCCGACCAAGTGGAAGGCTACCTCGAGCTTATCGCCGAGATGGAGAAAGACCTCTGCGAGATCACGGGCTTCAAGGGCATGAGCTTCATGCCTAACTCGGGTGCCAGCGGCGAATATGCCGGTCTGCTCACCATCCGTCGTTACCAAGAGGCCAACGGTCAGGGTCACCGCAACATCTGCTTGATCCCTGCTTCAGCCCACGGCACCAACCCTGCATCAGCTGCCATGGCTGGCATGCAGGTGGTCGTCGTCGCCTGCGACGAACACGGCAACATCAACCTCGACGACGCCAAGGCCAAGGCCGAGCAATACAAGGACAACCTGGCCGCCTTCATGGTCACCTATCCTTCGACCCACGGCATCTACGAGGACGGCATCCGCACCCTCGTGAAGATCGTCCACGACAACGGCGGACAAGTCTACATGGACGGTGCCAACATGAACGCCCAAGTCGGCTTGACCAGCCCCGGCTTCATCGGTGCCGACGTGTGCCACCTCAACCTGCACAAGACCTTTGCCATCCCGCACGGCGGTGGCGGTCCGGGCGTGGGTCCCATCGGCGTGGCCGAACACCTGAAGCCTTACCTGCCTTCACACATCCTGTTCCACTGCGGTGGCGAGAAGCAAGAAGGCGCTGTCTCGGCAGCTCCGTTCGGTAGCGCCCAGATCCTCACCATCACCTACTGCTACATCAAGATGTTAGGCGGTGAAGGCCTGAAGAAAGCCACCATGGGTGCCATCATGAACGCCAACTACCTGAAGGAGAGACTGAAAGACTACTATCCGATCCTGTACACCGGCAACCACGGCCATGTGGCTCACGAGATGATCCTCGACATCAACGGCATCAACAAGGCGACGGGCGTGGCCGCCATCGACATCGCCAAGCGTCTGATGGACTTCGGCTTCCACGCTCCCACCGTGGCCTTCCCGGTGCACGAGACCCTGATGGTGGAACCCACTGAAAGCGAGCCTATCGCCGAGCTTGACCGCTTCGTCGAAGCCATGATCCAGATCCGCAAGGAAATCAAGGACATCGAAGATGGCAAGGCCGAGAAGGGCAACAACATCATCAGCCACGCGCCTTACACCGCCGAGATGCTGATGGCCAACGAGTGGAGCTTCCCCTTCACCCGCCAGGAGGCCGGCTTCCCGATGAAGAGCGACGTTCAGGACAAGTACTTCCCGCACGTCACCCGCATCGACGACGCCTACGGCGACAGGAATCTGGTTTGCAAGTTCTCTGCTGAATAATTGGGTTCACGCAGAAATCGTAGAATTGTAGAGACGGTGTGCACACCGTCTCTACACGTTTAATGAAAAACAAAACAAAAATAAATCGCAGCCTTCGGGTTGCGATTTTTTCGTTTATCTATACAAAACAACAATGCGACAAATATTACTTAGCCTTGCCCCCGCTCCCGCTACGCGTCATTGCGAGGTACAAAGCAATCCAGACTTCAAGTCTTTGGCTGCTTCACTGGATTGCTTCGTCGTTCCTCCTCGCAATGACGCCAAGCGACATGGCGCATAGCGGCAGAACGTAATATTTGCGAAAGCGATGCAAAAATGTCAAAAATCATACCCAATTGAGAAATACAAACTGATTTGTCGGTTTATATCCGACCATTGTGCTGTCAATCCAATGGGACCAATGTAACTGTCGTACGAATACTTCAAGCCCCATACTAAACAATAGCGCCGCGCCTTCTTCGGTATAATAACGAGCACCAAGGCCAACAACATAATCAATGGGGATATCCAACTCCTCTAAATACTTCAAAACTCCAATGAAAGACGCGCCTCTGGCACCTCCTCCGGCCAAAACCAACCCCACCTTTGGCCGTTGCGAAACCGAAGTGGTGTCTTGTGCCATAACCGGCACAGCACACATACAAACCTGAAAAACTAGGGCAATCCAATATTTCATTATAGAAAGAGTAATCCTTTATCGGGTGCTCCTGATTGAAGTCCTAGTGCAAATTCATGTTTTTCCTCTATCGCTTGTTAAATTTATCGTAGATTCTGGTCTTTTCGGGACAATGCTTGATGATAAAGTCAAGCACAAACTCATAGTCTTCAGGGTCTTCCACGTAGATGCGGTTTTTGGTGAGCAGCTCGTCCACCTTGATGAGATGGCGGCGGCGATGGGTTTTTATCTTGCGCACTCTCCTGTAAGGAGTAATGAAAGGCGATTGAGCGGCAGCCAGGATGGCAGCGGAACCCATGTCGTCGTCCACCATCATATTGATGGCCGCAATCACTTGCGTGCGCTTCACTCCCTTATTCATCTGTTGGTGGGTAACCGACTCCTCGTCCATCACAAAGTAAGCCGCATAGCGTCCGCCACTGACAATGCCTGTTATGACATAACCGATGAGGCAGAGCACCGCCACAGCGAGCACGACCCAAAGGAAACCTGTTGAGGAGTCCACTACCCTGTGCCAGCGCAAATGACCATCAAACAATGGCACAAGGATAACACTCAAAAACCATATACCTACCAAGATGATCCCAAACACTTTCGCAAGGTCCAATAATATGCTTGGGTTTTTCCACAGGTTCACTTCGTAGCTCCAGCGGTACTTGCCGTCGGGGCAAAGCTGGACGCGGGCGGTAGGTTCACCGGCGTTGGAAGGTGCGGGACGAGCCGCAGGCTGAGGTTGAGACTGAGGTTGGGGCTGAGGTCGCTCCACAGGGGTTTGCGTGGCCGTGGGCTTGCCACAGCTTCCACAAAACTTGGCTCCTTGTTCGATAGGAGCTCCGCAGTTTTCACAATACATATCGTTGTCGTTTTTTTATGAGTAACTGTGCAGAATTAAACTAAATCATTTTTTGACTTCGAGACTTCGGGACGCGGGACTACGGGACTTCAGGACAAGGGACGCGGGGCTTGGTTTTGTCCCACGAGCCGTCGGCAGCGGTGCTGAAGCCGTCGAAGGCGATGGTGTCGGGGGCGAGGAAGCCTTTCGCATCGAAGTAATAGAGCTTGTCATCGGGACCCAAAGCCCAGACGCGACAGCGCAGCATGTCGTCGTCGAGGCGACGATAGACGATGTGGCCGTCAGGGAGCGTGTCGAAAACGCCGTTGTGAAGGACATAGGTGGCAGGCGTGTAGCCTTCCGTGGCTGCAAGGCTGTCGGGATTTCGGATTTTAAGACCCCTTGTCACGAAGGCGCCGCCGTCCATGCCAGTGTGGGCTGTTTGGTCCTCGTAGGCCTCGTCGGGCGTGAGCCACGGGTCGTTATCTACAGGTGGCTTGGGGTGCCAAAGGCCACAAGCCGTGAGCAAGCCAAGACCTATGATAGACAGAATGGTACAGCATTTGGCTCTGTCTTTCAATTGTGTTCCGCATTTTTTGCAATCCATAGTGTTGTTTATTTTGTTTTGTTAATGTTTTTGTTTTTTGATAGTGAAATCAACATCAGCATTGTAGTTTTTTTCCGCCGCGAACTTCGCCAACTCCCAGCAGTTCATCAGAGTGCAACCATCTTCAATATAGTGGTCTTTCTTGCTTTCATCCTCGTAGTATCGTAAATCATCTGTAGTAAGTACATAAGAATGCTCTTTTTTACGAGTGGTTATATGAGTCGAGGCATCAAACGAAACTATTTTATAATGATACTGATGTGATTTGCCATCATCAGGTGACTTCTCGAATTGTAAATGCATTTTCTTATCGTATTTTCCATCCCCCCGCTCTGATCTTATATCAAATGGGTCTTCACCATAATGGGTCAAATCCCTTGTGTAGGTGCCTCGAATCACATTGAAATCCTTGTCAAACGTTATTTCCATTCTGTCTTGATATGTGACAGGGTATTCTGGGTCGTTCTCGAAGTAAATACCGTATGCCATCTGTGATACACCTATAGCTCGATACCCCGAACCCTCTTTATAAGTGGTAATTTGGTTGGGACCATAGGCTTGTCGTGGCCAGAAATCAAAAAAATTCATCACTTCAGGACTTTCAGGTAGATATAGATAGGTCACAAAAGTCATTCGTTCTACAATAATATCTTCAGGCTCACCCTCCACCCATTCGTAATAATATTTGGTAATCAAATCTCCATATGCAGATTTGACTTCTTCAATGATGACAAAATCCTTCAAAAAGTCATTTCCCATTTTCTCAGTCAAAGTTGTGCTCGTATAATGGGCGGTCACCTGTCCGGTATTATTCGTAGGACCGCCTTCTACATAGGCTGTTTCATAGGCATCTGTTTTGAGCCAATTGTTTGTTTCATCATAATCTCCGTACACGGAACGACTATACATAAAAACTGATCCAAATGGAAGGCGTCGGCCAATGGATGTTTCGCCATCTCCTTCAATAGAAACAGGGCCGTGGTTGATGTCTATCACTATCTGCTCTCCCGGTAGGTAGCGTTTTTTCGGCACTGTGAAATTAATGTCACGAGTCCAGGTATTTACCACTCGGTAGCTGGTTGCATGATGTAAACCCTTTTCTACAACCCAGTCCGCATAAGCCCACCACTCTGTAAAAGCGGTGTATTGGCCATTACTGCCTGTAACGTAGCCGTTGTGTTTATGTTTTCCCGAAGGATTCAATTTGTTCTCGGGCGTGCCACTGCTATCTTTCCTTTTAGCTCTGCTGTCGTCCACTTCAGTCTTGACCAGCTGCCAATATCCTCCTTCTGGAGCGGTTTCCTCTTCTTTCACTTCCTCTTCGGGCTCGCCATCAACCCATTCATAATAATAGGTGAGGTAAGCGATGGCGTTAAGGCCGGAGCCTCCATTGATGGTGTATTTCTGCTCAATGGTGAACTCCTTGGGGTCGTTTTTCCCTGGTTTCTTGGTCTTGTAAACGGTCTTCACTTGATGGATCCACTTGGCGTCAGCGGTCTTGGATTTCTTTTCCGTCACCTTGTCTTTGCCCTTTTCGCAAGCTTTTGGAGCGGAGGTGGTGTTCTCCACCTTGAAGGTGAAGGGCTTGTCCATCTTCTTCACGAAGGGGTCTTGCTCGGTGTACCACTCGCAGGTGTAGTTGGTGTTGGCGGGCCACTGCTTGGGCGGCTCGGTGAAGCTGACGTAACCGTCAAGGTAGGTCTCGGGTTGCCAGAGCGTCTTACCGTTTTCTTTGATTTTTGTGGATGCCATGCCCGTGAACTCAGCCTCGTTTTCGCCGCTCGCAAACTTCATCGTGATGCCGCGCACATCGTGGGTGGCGAAGCCGTCGCTGTCAAGCTCGCTTTCCTCAATTTTCTTGCCTACCACATTGCCGGAGGCGCTCACCTGTTTCCAATAGCCTTTCTTCTCGTCAATCTTGATGGGCTCTTCTTTCTTTTTCTCCTCGATTTTCTTTGCACCATGCAGGGCAGGCTCGGATTCGGGTGAAACGTAAGAGGCCTCTGCGTCCGGCTTGTAGTACCAGCGAAGGGTTACTTCAAAGTCCTTTTCCTGGATTCCCGGCAGGTCATTGATGCTGTATTTTTTGCCGAAATATTTGGGTTCAATGTCATAGGTCTTGGTGCTCCCATCGGCAAACTTGATAGTCGCCACAGCTCCACTCAGGAGTTTTTCTTTCATGATTTTGTTTGGAGCCTTAGGCATGATGAAACTGAGTACATCTTTTTTGGCCTTGAGCTTTTTCGGTGCATCGGGTGCATAGAGGGCGACGATGAAATAGTCGTTGTTCTCTCCTTGTGACTGGGTTGTCGCTATGGCCGCAAGGGGGAATGAGCCCTCTGTCGTACAATATAGATTTGGTTTCAACGGAACCAGGTGGTCGCTTTCATCTACCGTTCCCGTGAATTCATTGGGATAAAGATAAAATCTCAAAAAAGGATTCCATTTTAGTTGTCCTTTTCTGTTTGAGGGACTTACGAACACATTTGCGGGTACGGTTTTGAGTCCAAATACACCTGGTATTCTTTCCGATTTTAAATCAATCCTAAAAGTATTGACAGAATAGTCTTTTGGCTTCTCGAGCTTTTCCAATTTCGAGATGGGATGGTCTTTGGAGAGTTCAATGATGGTTGTGGCCGCGTCATTCGGAGTGGTTTGATCAGTTTGGCTTTTGTAAATTCTGTTCAGGTTGGTTTCTCCGAAATAAAACCATCCGTCATCAAATTGTTGGTCATCAATATTGAGCGACGTTTTAATCCATCCCTTCCAGCCAGAAGTGTGCGGGCCGAACAAGGAATAATTGAGGGCAAAGAAATACATGGACATGTATTCCTTGTCTGCATTTTTTCGGATGCCTTCTATGGCATAAGACAAGGAATAAGCAGCATTGACAGCATCGCCTGACGGCACAAGCGACATGGCTTTTTCCAGCGGATAAGCGAAAACATAGTTATGGTCTCGGTCAGTGCATATACTCTTTGCACCTTTCACAGTGGTTGCATCTGTTTTGAAGACTTTGTTCTTGAACCACAGTATGGCGGCATCGTCTTCCAATGCTGCAGCCGTCGATTCCGCCGGCGCGGAGTTCATCACGGTAAGCGCATAGTAGCTTTGCTGCCTGGCATGAAACAGCTCATGAACTATAGTACACTGGAACTTTTCCCACAATTGGTCGGTTTTCTCGTGTTTATAATTCAACAAAAGAAAGGCGTTTCCACAAAAATAGTATTTCTGAGCCACACCACAGACATCCCTGCCTACGACAGCATCATTCACAAGATAAACCGGAATTTCATAATTGAACGGATGAAGTCCTATGCCGTTAAGGTATTCATTGGCTCTGATAATTTGTTCTTTTATTTTTAGGATACTTGGCGGGAGGTTGCCTGCCGGGTCAGTATTCAATCGGGTCAAAACTGAGTCTATTTTGACCAATTCATCAAGGATTTTTTCCTTGGATATGCTTTCCTTGATGGCTTCGACTTGTTTTTTGGAGAACAGTTTTTGCCAGAAGGAGTATCCCTTTTGTTGATCCCTCACTTCTTTGTCCACTTTTGCCTCATATTTGGCAGTCGCCTGTTTTTCCAATTCCTCCAAACGATCGAATACTGCTTTCTCGTTGTCCATAAATGCTTGGTAGCCATCGGGACGTTCTGTGTCAGAAAAGCGGAAATGGATGACAAAATCGCCACTGGGGTCTTGGATTGGCACGGCCAAAGACGTGGAGTTACCAGAAAAGAATTTTCTTATGGAAGAGGTGCCACCAGTGGTTGGTGCATACTCAAAAATACGTCTCCCTACTTGAATAGCCATTGTAATCCCGCCCACTACCGCCAGTGCTCCGATGATAACAGAGTTTTGGTTGCTCTTGAATGAAAGTTTCCCGTTGTCAAGATGGGTTTTATAGCGGAGATATTCAAGCGATTTGCCAGAGCCCGCGCCGCGATACACGACAAATTGATCTTGGAGTTCTCTCGGTATGCCCATTTTATCAAGGTCCCACACGACATCGACATCTCCCGGCAAATGCTCGTCGGGTTTAAGTCCGGCATCGAATTCGAAGACGAAAAGCGGCTTGATGTAGGTGTTTTCGTAAGCCTTTGTCACCTTGTCATAAGTCTTGTCATCCACCGCCGTCAACTTGAACTTCCTGTCCTTGTCCAAGGCGTTCTCGGGCGCGCTAATGGTGATGCCCTCGATAGGCTCTATCTCAAAAGCCTTGCTGTGACCGACAACAATTTTCTCTTTTCTCTGTTTTCCTTGTCGTTGTCCCGAGGGCATTTCGCTGAGGATCAAGTACGTGGCGGCGCCCAAAATGACCGCACCGATGAGAATCCATTTGAGAACATTTCTATTCATGAGTAGTTATATTAATTTAGGTGTTACTTATAAGGATTATATTTGCCTATAGTGGACACATAGATTTCCACACGGCGGTTCTTGGCGCGACCTGCTGCAGTTTCGTTGCCGGCCACGGGATGGTTATAGGATTCCCCACTCGAGGTGATGTTGGCAACACCTTTCTTCTTTAGATAATCTGACACCAACCGCGCCCTTTTGATGGAGACCGCTTCGTTCACTTCCGATGTGCCGACGTTGTCGGCGTGGCCTATCACCGTCACTTGGCACGAACTTATGCTTTTTATCTCCTTAGCCAATGCATCAAGCTGTTTGGTTTCGTCGTGTGAAAGGCCCTTGCTGTCCACGTCGAAAAGAGTGAACGTCATCACCCCGTTCTTCTCGCTGCTTTTCAGCAGGGTTGAGGCTGGGGAAACCTTCTTTTTTGGGGTAACCTTGGCAACCTTCGGTATTTTAGTACCCGATGGTGGATTGGTGGTTTTATTATACGATTTGCAACCTTGCGACAAGGCCAACGGAAGAACAATGATAATGAAGATGCCAATGATGATGAGCTTGCGCTTGCTGATTTTGCTTAATTTAGCCATGATTTAGTAGTTTTATTGGTTTAGTCTATGTCCACATTCCTGACAGAACCTTGAGCCTTCGTCCAAGGGTGTGCCGCAGTGGGGGCACACGCGTTGCAGTTGTTGGGGTTGGGGCCTCTTGGGTGCAGAAGCCGCAGCTTCCCCAGGAGTTTTGTCTTTCTTTTTCCTGAAGACAAAGAGTATCAGTCCGATAAGGAGTGCCGATACCCCGATGACGATGAGCAGTTTGGTGAGTGGGAACGAATGATTATATGAATCATAATCGCGGTAGTCGTCCAGATCAGATTCGTCATACGTTAGCGGTTCGTAGGTTGTCTCTTCCGTGTTTGGAATCTCTTCTTCGAAAGGTTTTCTTTCTTCCACAGTCGTTTCCTCCTCAACCTGCTCGCTTTCCGTAACTTCGTTGCATTGCGGCTGTTCTTCAGCGGGTGCGACCTCAGTTTCCTCCATAGCATTGGCATCTTCTCGCATTGGTGCTACGGGTGTAGCTACTACATCTCCGTCCCAGTCGTAGAGGTAGACCACATCCATGCCGTTGCAGGAATATACGATGGCCATCTGCGCACCGTTGGTGAGGGCATTGGCCATGAGGGTCACGGTTTCAGGGGGTGTCACGGCATTGCGGCCGCCTGCATCCAACGCTTGACCGTCAACAGAGCCTTTGGCGGGGATCTGGTTGGATGGCTTGTTGCTGGTTTTGGTCCATTGTGGTTTTTGTGGCAAAATGGTCACCCTTGCATATGGGGTGTAGCCCTGTCTTTCACCTTTCTCTGTGAAAGCGATGCGTACCGAGATATCCTCTCCCGCAGCGTATGTTTGCTTCGGTTCGGAAAACTCCGCCTTTGTGCTGAAGACTTGCATTTTTGTGCCTTTGGAAGTTTTGCGCTCGTAACGGAACGTTCCGTTTTTGTAGGAGCAGTCGATGCGGGTCTTCTGCCCGTTTTCCCAGTAGCCACCATTGCCGTACACTGTGGTGCTTGTGAGTTTCCAACCATCAGCCCATGCAGCCGAAATGATGCCGCAAATGAAAAATGCAGTCAAAATGAATTTGGTTACAAACTTATGCATATTTATCGTTTTTGTTTTTGCAAACATAAGTAAATTATTGTCATTCTGCATTTTTGCGAAGGTGACAATTTCAATAAAACATGGTAACAATTCCCCCAAAAAAAGGTGACAATTCCTAAAAATCAACCCATTTTTGGACAGGGTGTCGCTTTTGGCGCATAAAAGCCCTACCTTTGCGGCATGAAACGAGCACTTTTTTCGGTTTTACTGTTTTTGCTGTTCCAATCTTGCCAGCAACTGCCAGATGAGTTGCAACAAGGCAACATCACATTTGTGCCAATGGAGACAGAACAACTTCCCGACCTGAACGAAGCCCGAAGCGGACATGCTTTGGTTTGGGCTGGTGACCATATTCTGGCCATTGGTGGCCATACCACCGGTTTTGTGCCTACCTCCACTGCGGAATACTACGAAGGCGGGCGGTGGCATTCCATGCCTACCTTATACCCGCACGACACACCTTTTGCCTTGGTGCTGAAAGACGGCGATGTTTTGGTGGGCGGCGGCTACGAAAGCAGTTTTGGCGTGGGACAGACTTGGGGTGTGGAATGTTATCACCCTGCCACACACACTTTTTCGCCAAAACCTATCATGGATAGGAAAAGGGCACACGCCAGCGCCTTGGAGCTGGAAGACGGCTCCATTGTGATTAGCGGCAACTGGTATGCCACCGACGGCACTGAGATTTTCGATGGTACAGGTTCCACACAGCGCACCGACTCGACTTCCGACAACCGCAGCTATCCCTTCCTTTTGCCAGTGACAAAAGACAACGTCTGGATTGTTGGCGGCAGCAGAACCAGTTACAACAAGCCGACAAATAACATGGTGGACCAACTGAAAGGAGCACCCTTCAAGGCGGATGGGTTGGCCGAATGGCATCTACAAACATCGATAGACCGTAACACCAATTCCAAGGCCTGCCGCATAGCCGAAAACGCCTTCCTGTTGCTCGCGCTCAACGCCTACGGAGCCTATGCCCCCATGTTGGTCGACAGCACGGGCTTCTCGCACTTACCTATGGAACAGCAACTGCCCAAAGAAGGACCTTGGGGTGCCATTCACTATTTCGGTTCGATTTGGACTTCTCCCGAATCGGGAACGGCATGGCTGATGGGAAAGGATGAACAGAATCACGTTTATCTAGCTGAAATCGAGTATCTTTCGACATTTCAGGGTGGGAAAGCCAAACTTTCCATGTACTATTCACAGCCTTTGGACGCTTTTCCTAGCGACCCATGGGAAATGCGGCTCCTCGACGGAAGTTTCGTCACCGTTGGCGGCAAAAATGGCTCCAATTTCGAAAGCAGTGCGGCCGTGTATGCCTTTTATCCTAATGGGGCGCCTTCGAAACATGCTTTTTTGCTCCCTGTAGGCATAGGTATGGCGATTGCCATTGGCTTATTGCTGGTCTTTGTGACCAGAAAAAGAAAGTCTCGCCAAAAAGAAGAGAATGTCATCCCTCAAGAGGAAACGGTTCCTTCCATTGCTAAACCAGAACTTGGCGACAAACTCAAGGCATTGATGGAAGAAAAGCAACTCTTCAGGAACAAGAACTTGCGTCTTGCCGATGTGGCCACCGAGCTGTGCACCAACACCACTTACCTTTCAGCCTGCCTGAACGGAGAATTAGGCTCCACTTTCCCGATGTTTGTCACGAGCTACCGAATCCGTTACGCCCAGGAACTGATGCGCAAAGACCCCTCAATGCGCCTATCGAAAGTGGCAGAGGCATCAGGCTTCGCCAACGAGAAGACGTTTTTGCGAAGTTTCAAGGCCGCATGTGGTGTTACGCCTTCTGAATGGAAACAGGAACACACGTTCACGCAGAACTCTCAGAACATGCAGAAACTGTAGAGTCGATATATGCACCGTCTCTACCAAACCAAACAAAAAAACGCAATCCAACCGGTCGCGTTTTTTCGTTTATATGTCAGCGATTTCTGCGTAAGATAACCTCGCGTAGGCAGCAAATCAACGTTTCTTCTGTTGCTGTTGCAACTTAGCCTGCTGTTTCTGGGCCTCTTCGAGACGCTTCATGAAGTTGGATTTCTTCTGCGGCTTCTTCTTGTTCTTTTCAATGGTTTCACGCACCTTGTCCTCGTTGATCATCTTGCGGAAGATGAACATCTGGATGAAGGTGATGATATTGACCAGCATGTAGTAGTAGCTCAAGCCGGCCGAATAGTTGTTGAAGATGGCGAAGAACATGATAGGCATCAAGTACATCATCCACTTCATAGGTTTCATCTGCGGGTTGCTCGAATAGTCCATCTGTTTGTTGTTCACATAGGTATAGATGAGTGTCGTGATGGTCATCAGGATGGTGAACAAACTGAGGTGGTCCATACCGAGGAAACGCGGGAACTCCACGATGCTGTCATAGGTCGAGAGGTCATCTGCCCAAAGGAAAGGCTGCTGGCGCAACTCGATACTGGCCGGGAAGAAACGGAAGATAGCGATAAGGATGGGGAACTGCAGCAAGGCGGGCAAGCAACCCGAAGCAGGACTCACACCAGCCTGACGTTGCAGATTCAACACCGCTTGTTGTTTTTTCATGGCATCTTCCTCCTTGGGATATTTCTCGTTGATGGCCTCCATCTCTGGCTTCAGCACACGGGTGATGGCCGACGATTTGTATGACTTGAACGCCAAGGGGAACAGCAAGGTCTTGATGAGAATAGTCAAAATCAAGATAACGATACCATAGTTCCAACCGTAGCTGCTCAGCCAGTTGAACACCGCAATGACACCGTAGTTGATCCAACGGATGAGGAAGAAGTTACCCAAGTTGATTTGGTCCTGCAAGCCGATGCCATAACTGCGCAAGGTCTTGAAGTGGTTGGGACCGAAATAAAGCTGCATCGGGATGGTGTTGGTCTCGGCAGTGACATTGTAAGGCACCGAGATGTTGGTCGACATTGACTTGAGGTAGCGCGGATTCTCAGACTTGCGCGTTCTCACAGTCATCTTGGCATTGAGGAACTCATCCTTGGTCACGATGGCATTGCAGAAGAAACGCTGCTTGAAAGAGATCCACTTCAACTTGTTATTGATGGTCTCATCATCATCCTTCATCACATCAAGGTGCTCTACCTTCTTGTCGGAGAGCGAGCGATAGTACACCGACTCATCGGCGAAACGGTCGTTGCTCTTTTCCTGTTTCATCAGGTCGACATTCCAATCCAAACTCAGGTAATCGGCATTGTTCGCAATGACATCTTTCAAGCCAACAGTGCGGATGTCGAAGTCGAGCATGTAGTTGTTGTCGCGGATAGTGTAGACGTATTCGACATACTTCGCAGGGTCTTGCGTGAGCAGGCGCATGGCGAAGGTGACGCTGTCGCCTTCAGCCACGGTGATGTCGCCACCCGTGTAAGGCTTTCCGTTCAAGTAAGGCTTGAAATAGAACTGCGAGGTGTTGATAACGCGGTTTTGGGCGAAAAATGAAAGGTCGAACTTCGATGTAGCCGTGTCGAACGAAATCAGCGGCAAAGAATCGTAGGTTTTGTATTCCTTCAATTCCACCTGTTTCAAAAAACCGCCCTTGCTGCTGAAAGTCAGCTTTTGCAACTTATTCTCGATGGTCCAGAACCGTTCCTCTCCTTGTGCCGATGCGGCAAAGACACCATATTTTTCCGTCAATTCGTTGGTTTGTTTCTGAGCGAGCGTTGCCGAGTCCATCTCGGTCATCGCTATGGAATCCTCAATTTGAGCCAAGGCAGCGGCTTGTTGCTGTTCTGCCTGTCGTAACGAATCCAAGGCCATCTGTTCCAGACAAGCGTGACGGATGGAGTCCTGAACCCGCTTTTGTTTCTCCAGTTCCTCCTTCGACGGCGACATGAAATACATCCAGCCGAAGAGGATAGCCCCTATGAGGATAAAACCAATTAAAGTGTTCTTATTATTCATGTGATACCCTGTTTTCAATCAAGGCGGCAAAAATACAAAAAAAAGTGTCCCGAAGGACACTTTTTCATTTAGCAGTTCCACTTTTTCAGTGAAAGTACAGCATCAATAGTATCTGTAACTCTTCACCTGGCCGATGTGGCGGGCGAGGCGGACCACCTGGTTGCTGTAGCCGAACTCATTGTCGTACCACAAATACAATACCACGGTCTTGCCGTCTTCGCTGACCTTGGTGGCCGGAGCATCAAAGATGCAGGCACAGCTGTCGCCGATACCGTCGCTCGAGACGAACTCGGTATTGTTGCTAAAGCGGATCTGCTCGATGAGGTTGCCTTCAAGGCTGGCCTTACGGAAAGCTTCATTGACTTCCTCAACGGTGGTCTCACGCTCGAGGTCGAGAGCAAGCACAGCCAAGGAGACATCAGGCGTAGGTACACGCACAGCGTTGCTCGTCAGTTTGCCCTTCAGTTCGGGAATAGCTTTGGCAGCAGCTTTGCCAGCACCCGTCTCGGTGATCACCATGTTCAACGGTGCCGAACGGCCACGACGCTCTTTCTTGTGGTAGTTGTCAAGCAGGTTCTGGTCGTTGGTGTAGCTGTGGATGGTCTCGATGTGACCTTTCACGATACCGAAGTTCTTCAACATGACTTCCAAACCAGGAACGATGGCGTTGGTGGTGCAGGAAGCAGCTGAGAAGATGGTTTCGTTGTCGAGGTCGAGCGTGTCTTGGTTGACACCGTACACCACATTCGGGATGTCGCCCTTACCAGGAGCGGTGAGCAATACCTTAGCCACGCCCTTGGCTTGCAGGTGACGCGACAGCGACTCTCTGTCACGGAAAGCACCCGTGTTGTCGATCAACAAAGCATCGTTGATGCCATATTGCGTGTAGTCGAGGTCTTCGGGGTTCTTGCTTTCGAGGAAGAGAATCTTCTGGCCGTTGACCATCATGGCGTTCTCACCCGGAATAGGCGTGCACACACCATGGAAATAACGGTGCACTGAATCGGTGCGGAACAGGTTGATACGCTTCAGGATATCCTCGGGCGAGTTCTTGCGGGTGACAATGGCACGGACACGGAGGGCATCGCCTCTGCCAGCCATCTCCGTCATCTCACGGCAGAGGATACGGCCGATACGACCAAAACCATAGAGGATAACATCTTGCACTTTGTTGCTGCGCGGATTGGCGTCAATGATGTAGTTGAGCTTGTCGCGCACAAAGGCAGTCACATTGTTATTATACTTTTCTTTCTCATCCGTCCACTCAGAATTGAGACGACCAAGGTCGATACGGGCGGGAGCGAGATTCTCGGCAAGGAGAGCCTTGGCGATAAGCAGAGAATCCTGCACGCGGACCGGCTTGCCCAACACATTCTCGGCACGAAGATGCTTGTTCAGGATCTTACCCGAACCACGGTTGACCAGCAGCGAACGCAACATGATGAGTTCCACTGACTTGTCATACCACAACCTACCAACAATATTAATAAGTTCGTTGGCGGCTTTTTCATTTTCATTCCATGCCTTCAAAGAGGTTTCGAAATTGTCGTTGTTCATACTTGTACTTTTTATTCTACAATAGGTTTGGTGCTTCGATACTTCGGCAGGCTCAGTACTCAGCAACCTGCTTTTATTTTTTGGCAAAGTTAGGCATTATTTTTATCCAAACAAGCAAAAACACCTTTTTTTTGTATTTTTGCGGAAATTTTGGGAAAGATGGAAAAAAGCGATTGTCTATACACCTCTTATCTTAATATCCTTAAGGAAGAGCTAGTGCCCGCCATGGGCTGCACCGAACCGATTTGTTTGGCCTATGCCGCTGCCAAAGCCCATGAGATTTTGGGTACCATGCCCAAACGCGTGGAAATCAAGGCCAGTGGTAACATCATCAAGAACGTCAAAAGCGTCATCGTTCCCAACACCAAGGGCATGAAAGGCCTGAAAGCCTCGGTAGCAGCAGGTATCGTGGCCGGCAACCCCAAGAAAGCCCTTGAGGTCATCGCCGAGGTGACACCCGAGCAGAAAAAGGCCATCGCCGAATTCCTCGACAACACCTTGATGACTGTGGTGCCGCTCAATATCATCGCGCAACTCGATGTCACGGTCACCTTATATACAGAAGAGCACTCCGCCAGTGTGCGCATCGCAGGCTTCCACACCAATATCGTGAAGATGGAAAAGGACAACCAAGTGCTGTTTGACGCAGGTTACACCGAGACAGGTGCCACCAAACTCACCGACCGCAGCTGTCTCTGCATGGAGAGAATCTACGAGTTTGCCAACAGTGCCGATTTGGAAGACCTCAAACCCATTATCAAGCCGCAAATTGAATGCAACAAGGCCATTTCAGAAGAAGGCTTGAAGAACAATTGGGGTGCTAACATCGGCAGCACCATCCTCAGTTTCGGCACTGATGTGAGAATCAAGGCCCGTGCCTGGGCAGCGGCAGGCAGCGACGCCCGCATGAGCGGCTGCGAGATGCCCGTCATCATCAACTCGGGCAGCGGCAACCAAGGCATGACCGTAAGTCTGCCCGTCCTTGCTTATGCCGAAGAATACGGCATCGATGAAGACCGCACCATTCGTGCCGTGGCCCTCTCCAACCTCGTTGCCATCCACCAGAAGACCGGCATCGGTAGACTTTCAGCATATTGTGGTGCCGTCAGTGCAGGCTGCGCCTCGGGCTGTGGCATCGCCTACCTCATGGGTGAGCCGCTCAGCATCATCGAACACACCTTGGAGAATGCCTTGGGTATGGCCGCTGGCATCGTCTGCGACGGCGCCAAGCCTTCGTGTGCCGGCAAGATTGCCCTTTCCGTTGAGGCAGGCATCCTCGGTTATGAGATGAGTAAACAAGGCTGCAACCTCCTCGGCGGCGACGGCATCATCGGCAAAGATGTCGAAGAGACCATCGACCACATCGGCTGCCTCGGCCGCCTTGGCATGAAGGAGACCGATGTGGAGATCCTTAAGATTATGGTGGAATAATCTTATTGGAAACCATGCAGAACTTTGGGATGTCCATGCTATGGTTCTGGATGGCCTATTTCGTAGTGACCATCATCGGAATCATGCACACCATCTTTAACATCGTGGTGCTGAAATACAGCTCGATGAAAGAAGGACCTGGCATGGGCGAAGGCTACGAGAAGACCAAGCCCTGGCATCCGCTTTACAACATCATTTTCTTTTCCTTGTTCGGTTGGCTCTATATGCGCGCCCTCCCCGACCCTACTATGGCCGAAGCCTTGGCTACAGGAGCCATTTGGGTCTCCATCTGTATCATCTTCGACCTCTTCGGATGGGTGCTTATCAAGCATCCTTGGAGCCTGACCTTCAAGCAGTTTTATGTGGAGTATCAGCCTTGGATTACTTTGGTTTACATTGCCATTTTCTTGGGGCCGGTGGTGGGATACGAATTATCGAAAATGTGAATTGCTTGCATTTATCTTGTATCTTTGCTCTCCATTAAGGTACAAAGTGTACCCTTATTGATTTTTTGTCGTACTCCAATTGGGTACAAATGAAAAGTATTGCTTTCTTTCCTAAGGACAATTTGTCCCCATTGTTTTAAATATAATACTCCATTTATTAAGGCACTTTTTTCAAATGTATCCAAATTGGGTACATTTGACATATTGCGATCCACACGCCTATGCAGAGCGCTACCCACACTCTCCCAGTGGTCCCCCACACGTTGAAGGCATTTCAATCCACGGGCCAAAGTGTAGCGCGACTCGTTCGGGAACGATTGTTACTATAACTCGTTCGGGTTTCAATCCACGCGCCCATGCAGGGCGTGACAGGACACGAATATGGTGTCATCAAGACCAAGCTGTTTCAATCCACACACCCACACGAGGCGTGACGGCGCAAGCCGCAGGCGAAAACAAATACTTGGTGATGTTTCAATCCACGCGCCCACGCGGGGCGCGACTTTGCGCGGCTTCCTCGGTGGTTAAGTTGATCTGTTTCAATCCACGCGCCCACGCGGGGCGCGACCTCCTTCCTCATCATCCTCGTTGTGGTTATAAGGCAGGTTTCAATCCACGCGCCCACGCGGGGCGCGACGCTTCAATTGCGTTCATGATTTTTTCTCCTTTTGTTTCAATCCACGCGCCCACGCGGGGCGCGACGTAACTTCTTGCGTTGCTTTTCAAGTTTCGCTTGTTTCAATCCACGCGCCCACGCGGGGCGCGACCTGGGGGGGGGTGGGTATAGGTACGGGGGAGGGGGTTTCAATCCACGCGTGTAAATGGCAAATAAAAAATCAACAATTTTTCGTAATTATTTTTCATCAGTTTTTCGTAATTAGTTTTCATCAGTTTTGGATTGTTTTGAGGAAGTCAGCGGTTGAAGCGGAGGCTGCGTAGCCGCCGTAGC
>JAFRRE010000021.1 GCA_017428285.1 Bacteroidales bacterium
ACGGCAAAATGCAGGTTATCCAAAAATGGCTCAATTGGATTGTGGGCGGCTTGTTCGTTGCCATCGGAGTGTATTACATCATCACAATATACTTTTAATTCACAAATTATGATTCAGAACTTTGCAGATTGGCTAATTTATTGCCTAATAGGTTTAGGTGCCGAAACAAAGCTCGGCTCCGCGCTCAACTTCTTTGTTTACGACAGCATCAAGATCCTGTTCCTGCTGTTTCTCATCAGTGCGGTGATGGGCATCATCAATGCCTATTTTCCCATCGACCGCCTGCGCAATTTCCTGAACTCGCACAAATTGTTCGGGTTGCAGTATGTGTTGGCATCGCTTTTTGGTGCCATCACTCCGTTTTGTTCCTGCTCCTCAGTGCCGTTGTTCATCGGCTTTGTGAAAGGTGGCATTCCGTTAGGTGTAACGTTCTCTTTCTTAATTACTTCGCCATTGGTCAACGAGGTGGCCATTGCCATGTTCCTCGGCACGTTTGGTGCCAAAACCACATTGATTTATGTGTTGAGTGGTGTTTTGTTGGGAACGATAGGCGGCGCTGTGTTAGGTCGTTTCCGATTGGAGAAATGGCTGAGTCCGTGGGTATTACAGATGCAACGCGAAAGCATGGAGGAGAGCCAGCAATGGCATGAGAAAAAAGTGCCTTTCGTGAAGCGGCTGCCGTCCATCTTGCACGATTCGTGGGGCATCGTGAAAGGCGTGTTGCTGTATGTCGTCATCGGCATTGCCATCGGTGCGGCCATGCACGGCTATGTGCCGGAGGGTTTCTTCGAGGCGCATCTGTCGGGCGGTCATTGGTGGGAGGTGCCGTTGGCGGTGGTTCTCGCCGTACCCATGTACGCCAATGCCGCCGGCATATTACCTGTGATAGAGGTCTTTGTTCAGAAGGGAGTCACCCTCGGCACGGCCATCGCTTTCATGATGGCGGTCGTGGGCTTGTCGCTTCCCGAAGCCACCATGCTGAAAAAGGTGATGACCTGGAAACTCATCGGCGTGTTTTTCGGCACCGTAACGCTGTTCATCATCCTGAGTGGGTGGGTGTTCAATTTAGTGCTGTAAAAATATAATACGGTAATTAATTCTCTTCTATGCTTTCCTGAATGGCCCGAAGGCGGATTGCTCCGTGAGCGGATAGCCGGGCTTCTTCCCGAGGCCCCAATAGAGCTTTGAGCGGAAGCAGAACACGAAGACGACCGCAAACCACACCACGGCTATCACCCAGTCGTACCAAACGAACATGTCGCCTTGGAATACGCCACCGAAGAAGTAGCAACACGCGATGATTCCAGCCCCTAACGAGGTGATGATGCCTGCATTATAGAGCCTCTTGAGGCGTATGGGGAAGAGGACGCAGTGCATAAACACTTCGGCGAAGAGGAACATGAAGGCCGCCAATGTGAGAAAACGGACGTTGGGCAGGAAGAGCGGCAAAATATACACCAACAGCAGGAAGCCCCAGTTGCCGAACATGGAACTGAGGTTGTTGACGTTCCACTTCGATGAGTCAGGCTCGTCGCTATTCATCAGCACTTTCATCCCCATCCATGGGAAACCGCCTGGCCAGCCGAATTCCTCAAAAAAGTGAAGGAACAATACCGCAATGGCGGCAAGAAGCAGCTTTGTAACTGCTGCCATCGGTACGAGAATGGCCGCAAGGGCAACGGCCCCGGCCAAAAAAACGGAAATGTAATGCCAGTTGTTGACAATCTTTTTCATATCTGTCAGATTTTTAATTGGTTGATGTTTATTCTTCTCTCAAAATTCAAGTGGCAAAATCCAAGACGCATACTGGCATTTCGCCAAGCGAGTATCGGAAGCGGAGTGCGTAAAAGCCTAAAGCCCCATCAGTATGACCCGTTCCTCTTTCTTGAAGCCAAACCTTTCATAGAACGAGGGTAAAACCCCGTCGCAGGCGGTAATCTGATGAAAGCCCACCATGCCTTGCGACTTCATGTCGTCCAAGCATTGCCGAAGCAACTGGCTGGCAATGCCTTTCCGTTGGTGCCGAGGGGCAACGGCGAGGTCGTTGATTTCGAAAACACGCCCATAGTGGAACAGCATGGAAGTGCCTAAAATGAAGCCTGCCACTTCTCCGTCAACGATACACTCCAAGCCGTAATGCTGTTTGTTTTCAAGTAGTTCGCCAACATGGATGGTGGCATCCTCAACGGACCATCTGTCGTTCCATGGCTCGCCCGAAAACGCTGTCGCGTATATGGCTCCATATTGGTTCAAGTGTTCAATGGTACATGGTTTTATTGTCATAGTTTGTCGTTTATAATCGTGTGTGAAACTTTTATTAGGTTGTCAAAAATACAAATTTTTTATCTTTGCAGCCGAAAATCCACGCCGACGGCAACCCCGCCTACCCGGAACGAGAACCATGGCAGCCCATGAACTTTATCCGATAAGTGAGCCATGAAAAAAAGATAGGAAGCCAAGATTGAATATACACCAATAGACAGATAAATCGGAATTTACGAATGAAACTAAACTTAAGTTATAAGAACATTCATATTGGCGCAATAGCAACTTTTTATATCATAGCTTTATTAGTGCGCCTTATATCATTGATTGTTGTCAACAAGTTCCCTTCAATTGAAACGAACTATGCACTTCAAGTTTCCGCAGCACTTGCAACTGGGCTTGGTCCTGCTATCGGAGCATTTGTAGCTATACTCATTTTCAAACGTAAAACGGAATACACTCTCTTAGGCAAGTCCGCCTGGAAATCCATTGCGACTATTGTTATACCATGTATAGTTTTTGGCATTATCGGAGGATGGGACTTTGGCGTGACATGTCTGTTGGCATTTGCGTATGGGCTGTTGGAAGAATTTGGTTGGCGTGGATTTTTGCAATATGAACTCAGGAAATTACCTGTGTGGCAATATGTGCTTATCATCACGCTGATGTGGTTTCTTTGGCATTTAGATTTAACTCAGCGAAATGTTTTGCCATTCTTCATGCTTCTGCTGTTCGCTTCATGGGGAATAGGAAAGGTGGTGAGTGAAACCCATTCATTGCTATTATGCGCTGCATTTCATGGCATCGCGAATTTCTCGAAACGTGACCTGTTTTCTGACACAACTTTCACCGTGGCTTTTATCTGCGTAATTGCCTTTTGGATAGTTATGTGGTATTTTGTTGGTACATCCCCAAAACAGCAAAGTAAAGAGGAATAAATTCCAATTTAGCGAGCAAGATTAAAATTGTCATTCACATTTAAACAAGGTCTTGGCAGAGACCAGAGCTTCGACTCGAAACACTCCAGGAACATATGAAGAAAATAATGTTTTTATTGGCGGTAGGTGTGATGTGCCTTGCCGCCTGCGGCCCGAAGAAGGGCGGCGAAAGTGGCTCTCGCCAAGGTGGCCACATGGAGATCAACAAGGATTCTGACAGCACATTTGTTTCGCTGAAGAATGAGACGTTGAAGAAGTTCAAGCAATTCACCTTCAACGATGAA
>JAFRRE010000022.1 GCA_017428285.1 Bacteroidales bacterium
ACGGCGCAGGAAGTGCAAATGCTCTACAATGCGAAGCAGTAAAGGACAAGAAATGGTAAACCTATAATGTAGATGTGCAGCATTGGTTTGCATAAAGGGTAAAAGAATTTGGCTGTCAGCCGTCAGCTCGGGAGCCACCGAGCTGATGGCTGACGGCTAAGAAGCCTATAATAATGTAGTTTAATCTTGAATAGTTACTTATTACAAACGAACCGATCAAATAAAACTTATTTAATATGAAAAGATTGCAACTCATCATTGTGCTGATGGGCTTCGGATCAGCACTAATGGCTCAGCCATTCCCGTATTCCTACATCGAAGTGAACAACGTGCGCGGATGCATCCTTGGCAACGGATGCCTCATGGACGCTCACCAGACCACCCCTTACTCTTCATGGGAAGTGCCCAAAGACAGTGGAAAATCACCACTTTACCAACACGCCCTCTGGATTGGAGGTTTATCTACGGCAGACAACTCCTTGCATTTGGCAGGCGACCATTATGGTCAAAACGGACAAGAGTTTTGGTCGGGACCGCTTCGCCTATCTGATGCTTCGACCGATGCAACTACGGTTGAGAAATACAGCCATGTTTGGAATCTCACCAAAGAACAGATTGAAGATTTCATTGCTCACCATGCTGAACCAGGTTACACCATTCCAGAGGACATCCTGACCTGGCCTGCTCATGGTGATGCTGGATTCGCAGAGAATCTCGCCCCTTTTGTCGATGTGGATGCCAATGGTGTGTACCAGCCTGAACATGGCGACTATCCAAAAATCGAAGGCGACCAATGCCTGTTCTTTATCTTCAACGATAGCTATCAAACCCACACAGAGTTTGCTGGGGAACCATTGGGGCTCGAAGTCCATGCCATGGTATATGCCTACAACCGACCAAATGACGAATACTTGAACAACACCGTATTCTTCAACTATAAACTCTTCAATCGTTCCGCCAACACCTATCAAAATACTTATGCAGGTTTATGGAATGACTGGGATATCGGATATGGATATGATGATTATGCGGGATGTGACGTGCATCGTAGTGCAAGTTACGGCTATAACGCAGATCCCGAGGATGACACTTATGGCACCAATCATCCCGCACAAGTTTGCAAAATCCTTGCAGGCCCCTATATGGATCCTGATGGATTGGACAACCCATCCTACAATGGAAATTGCGAAAGTTTAGACAACAACAGGAACGCTTTTAACGGAACAAATTTCGGCAATGGTGTCATCGATGACGAGCGCTTGGGCATGACAGGATTCATCAGCCAAAACAACAGTTCTGGGGATGTTGGCGACCCTCAAACCGCCGAGGAGGTGTATAACTATTTACGTTCTATTTGGAAAAGTGAAGTTCATTTAATTTATGGAGGTGATGGCATCGCAAGTCCATGGGCGGTGGGACCAAATTGTTCTTTCCAATACCCCGGAGATTCCGACCCTTGCAATATCGGAACCTTTGGTGAAGCTCCCAATGCAAATCCAATGGGTTGGTATTACAACACGCCAGGACACTATTGGACGGAGGCTCATGAGGGCAACACGCCTAATGACCGAAGGGGAGTAGCTTCCATGGGGCCTTTCACTTTTGCCGCAGGAAGCATGCAGGAGATTGACTTTGCCGAGATCACCGTGTGGGGCGATGGACGCGCATCGGCAGTGGATCGCATCGGTGAATATATCGATTATGTCGCAGAATACGCTGGATTCCCCACCACGAGCGTCAACGAACATCAAAACACCTCGAAGGAAAGCTTGATGCTTTATCCTAATCCCACACAAGACCATTTTACGGTGGAAGGTACAGGACACCTGGTCATCATGAACGTCTTAGGACAACAAGTGATGTCAATGAATATCAATGGTGTTGAAACCGTGAAACTACCTCAAGGGATGTATTTTTTGCGACTGGAACAAGAAAACGGAGTGAGGACAGGTCGCATCGTTGTCGAATAATAATGCAATTTAATCTTAAACAACCACTTAAAAATCACACAGAAATGAAAAAAACAATGAGAATCATGGCGATGCTCATTATGGTGGGCATATTCGCCGCGTGCTCCAACGCACAGTCAGGCTCCAACACGGGCAGCGAAACAACAGCAACGAAACAAAAACAGGGGAACGCCTCCATCGTCGGAAAGTGGCAAGGCGCTAAGTTCACTTACCAGGGTAAGACTAATGAAGAGCAAACCAAGATGGTGCAAGCCTTCATCTATGAATTCGCAAAAGACGGGAAGCTTGTTTGCTGGATTAACGACAAAGTCGCCTTTGAAGGCACCTATACCCTTGAGGGCGACAAGCTGACCATGGTCGGCATGAGCACAGTAACCGCTACTGTCACCACGCTGACTAAGGATAAGTTAGTGATGGAAGAGGATGGAAAAGGAACTACGGAGTTTGAGCGCGTGAAGTAACCTTGTCCTTTAGCAAGTCCAAAGTTAAAATTATGAAAAAACTCTTCACAATCCTTTTCGCCTTGCTCGCCATAGCAACCGCCAAGGCCAACGACGGTGCCTTCTATGCCGAAGGCAACCACCTCATTCCCATCACCGAGACCGACATCAGCGTTAAGAAGGAAATCCTATGCATTACCCGAGTGGCACGTCCCAAAGACAGTTACCCCCGCTTTTCTTTCACGGTGAACGTCTATTATGAGTTCTATAACCCAGGCGCACCTAAAGACTTACTCGTCGGTTTCGAAGCTCCAGGCGATGGCAACGAAAATGGGAACGCCTACATCCACAACTTCAAGGTGTTGATGAACGGCCAAAGTCTGCCACACGAGGTTGCTCGTATCTTTTATCCGCTCAAAGATGATGGCTATTTGGACTGGGGCAACATGAAAGGTTACTACAAGAACGGCCATTTTGTGAAGCCCACCAAGGAGCAGCTTGACGGCTTGACGGACGAGGACAGCCCTTATTATCCTTGGGATGCCGACCCCTTCTATTTCGTGTATCACTTCAATGCACATTTCAACAAAGGTTTGAACATCATCCAACACACCTACGATTTCGAGGGAAGCGACTTGGTGTATATGGACTACTTGTTCGACTATGTGCTCACTGCCGCCAACCGTTGGGCCAACAACGGCATCGATGACTTCACCCTTGAACTTGACATGGGCGAAAGGACATCGTTTGCCATCCATCGCTCCTTCTTCAACGATGCGAATGAATGGACTTTTACAGGAAAGGGCAGGGTCGGGCAGATGCTAGAGGTTGATGACTTGTTTTGTATGAGTTGTCCCGTATTCCATGTGCAGTCTGGCAAGCTCGTATTCCACAAGAAGAATTTCCATCCCGAAGGCGAGTTGTCAATCATAAGCGGATCTTATTGCAGTGATGCTATAGAATTGGTGAAGGCTAGGTATATTGACTTCAACTTTAACCAAATGCCAGCCTTCTCCGATGAGCAAGAGAAGCGCATCCTCAAGAACCTGCCCTTCGCTTATCGTGGCTATGTGTTCAAGGACAAGGGATTGCAGCGTTTCTTCGAGTCGACGGAATGGTATATGCCCAACCCCGACTATCAAGCCGACATGACCAAGTTCGACAAGGGCGAAAAGCAGTGGGTGCAGTTTTTTGGGAAATGAATCATCACACCTTGATAGTTTATAAGTTCAACTTAGAAAGTTATAAAAGGAGAGACAAATAACCCCGCCAGGGATGACGGGGATAAAGGAAAAAATGCCACATTTGCGGTCTCCAAAACAAAAGCAAGATGCAACATCTTAACGAGACGCAAAGGTACACAATTTATCGAATGAGGAAAAACAAAAAGACGCAGGCGGAGATAGCGAGTGCCATAGGGGTGTCCCAGGCGACGGTCAGCAAGGAGCTGAAGCGGAACCGCTGCACCAACGGCTACTATTCGCCCAAGATGGCCCAGATGTTCGCCGACGACGCGAAGCAGCGTTCGCACAAGCCGCGCAAACTCGACGCGGACATGGAGGCCTTCATCCGCGAGAAGATGGAGAGGTGGCAGTGGTCGCCCGAGCAGATCAAGGGATACTGCGATGCCAACGGCATCGATATGGTCTCTGTGGAATGGATATACCACCTCGTCAGGGAGGACAAGCGCAACGGCGGGACGCTCCACAGGCACTGCCGCCACAGGCTGAAGCACCGCAAGCGATGCGTCGGGGCGGGCGTGGGGCACATCCCCGACAGGGTGTCCATACACCAGAGGCCCGAAAGCGTGGAAGGCAGGAAGGAGTTTGGGCACTTCGAGATGGATCTCGTACAGAACGGCAAGGACTTCATCGTGACCATCACCGAGCGCATGACGCGGTTCCTGCTCATGGAGCGGCTGCCCAACGGCAAGAACGCGGATGACGTGGCAAAGACTGTCATCAGGCTGCTCAAGCCTTTCAAGAGGCACGTCCTGTCCATAACCACCGACAACGGCGGAGAGTTCGCAAGGCACAAGCGGGTGTCGAAGGCTCTCAACGCTCCTGTCTTCTTCACCGACCCCTACTCCTCTTGGCAGAAGGGAACCGTGGAAAACACTAACAAACTCATCCGACAATACATCGACAAACAAATGAATATCAGTAACCTAACTTACAACAAGCTCCTAACCATTCAAAACAAGTTAAACTACAGACCGCGAAAAGTGCTTCTTTTCAATCACCCTGCCCAACTTTTTTATAACTTTGCCTGTTGAATCTTTAGTTTCCTTAAATATCGACCTTGATGGTAACATCGGTCGATATTTTTGTATTTTTGCCTATTCAAACATTCAGATTCCTAACAGAATAATCCTATTTAAAAATGAAAAAGACCTTTGTTATCCTGTTTGCCATTGCGTTTTCGCTGCTTTCGAAAGCGCAAAGCATTAACTTCGACCAATACTTTCTCGACGAGGGATCGCTGCGAATGGATGTTTTCCAATGCGGCAATGCCGAAGGCTCACACCATGTGTTTGAGCGCTTTGTCATCGAGCCGTATTTCGGCGGCTCCAAGGTCAACCTGGTTGATCCTTTCAATTATGGGACAAACCGAGTGAAAGTAATTGATGCTCAAACAAATACGCTTATCTATTCGAGAGGTTACAACACCTTGTTCCGCGAATGGCAAACCACCGACGAAGCCAACTCGTGTTTCACCACGGTATCAAGCAATACCACCTTGTAGTCAGTGTGTTCGCCGATGAGGTTGATACGCCCTGGCGAAGTGTAGACAACGCCCTCATTGCCAAAGCGTTGCTTGAAAACAGATTTCAATTCTTCAGTAGTCATATACATTCGATTAATTTGGGCGTAAGATAGGGAAAAAAACGATTATGTGACTTGAATTTTTGATTTGGTCACGATTTTTTCTCCGTAAGGTATTGCGATGGTGTTTGTCCATACTTTTTCTTGAACGAGCGCAAGAAAGTGGCGTAGGAATTGAAGCCTGCCATGACCGAAATATCTTCCAAAGAGTGTTGGTTTTCAGTGTTTTGACTATCTAACATGGCTTTGGCATCCTCCAAACGAAATTCGTTGATGTAGTCGTAGAAGGTCGTATGAAGCTCTTGATTGATATGGTTGCTGAGGTACTGCCGGTTGGTGCCCAGATGTTGGGCCAACTTCTGCAATGTCAGCGTGTTGTCAAGATAATATCGCTTTTCCTTCATAACCATGTCTATGTCGCAACCAATCAGGGGCTTGCCTGCATTAGGTTGGGGTGTTGGAGTGGTTGACTCTTGAGGCTCGTTTTCATATTCATCGACGGGAGAGAGGGTGAATACCTGCTGATGTATCAGTTTGTGCATGACGTATAAAACAATGCCGATGCAGATGAGGCAATAGAGGGAGTCGAAAAGCAGGTTGCTCCCGGCAGAGGGTTCTGAAAACCACGACTGTTGCGACATGCTTTCAATAGTCCATAACAATTGGAAAGCGAAATAGAGGACAATCAAAATGTTGCTCCATCGTAGGTCAAAAAACTCCAAGTCTCCCACATTGTAAAGCAACATTCGAGTATGTTTCCTGATAGAAAGAACCAAATACACCAACAAAACTAACGAAACCACCACGGTATAGATTTGCATGACCGTCAAAACCAAGGGGCTTCGGCTGAGGGCAAACAAGAGCATGGCAATTAAATAAGGTATCACCAAAAGCAAGAGTTGACGCGTTTTGTAACGATTGGGGAAAACCAGAGAGACGCCAAACATCATGTAGCCGCCTACAATCACATAGTCGAAGAGAACCAAAAGTGTGTTGAGGAACTCGGAGTAAGGTTGTTCACTGCAAGCTAAAACCACAAAGTTGTTGAAAAAGCC
>JAFRRE010000023.1 GCA_017428285.1 Bacteroidales bacterium
GGGCAGCGCAGTCATATCGATGTGGAGCTCGTTGCCTTTGCCTTGCACACTGAGTACTTGCTGCCCGAACACGTTGAGCAACTCCGCATGCCGTAAGTTCTCGCCTGTGATGGTGACCATGCTGTTGGTCGGGTTGGGATGGACAATGGCAAAAGCAATTGATTTGGGTCTTTCCACTACATCCAGACTGGTTTGGCCGACATGTAACGGATAATTAGGGATGGTGCAGAAGGCCATACGCTGGATGCACACCCATCCTTTTACCCATTGAGGATTGCTTATCTTTCCATTGTAGCGGTTGGAAAACTCAATCCATCCATAATAATACTGCTTTTCTTCATCCTCACCAGCTGTTTCATAGCGAATGCCACATAGGAGATTGTTGAATGTGGTATCGTATACTGAGAAGGAATGATCACCGAGAATTAGACCGATACCAGCATAGACTCTCCAATTAGAAACGGTATCCAACCGAATGTCGTCATAGCGATCAATTACGTATGTAATATATCCTGGTAATGTGGTGTCGGGAATTGAATGATACCAAAAACAAGGATACACTTTCCAATTGGGATTAACGGATTCCAGCCCTAGTTCCAAAGGAATCACTACATTATAGCATATTGCAATGGCTGAAATGTCCTGAACGGAATCTTGGTCAATGTCAAGAAACAATCCATACATTGGATTACTCGATTCCTCGTCAAAAAGCCGACATGTATCTGGTTCAAAGACAGAGTACACTATTTCTTCAGATTGCGCTTTCATTTCAATGAAGGCCAACAGGATGGCCAATATAATAATGAGTTGTTTTTTCATAATGTGTAATTGTTATTATGTTTGTTACCTGTTTCACCTATTGGATTATCCGGACATTCTTGTATCTTCAGGGTCAATTGGGTGCCCTGCTGTAATTCAAATGGCTGGTCTACCCCGTTCCAGCGGATTTGCAATCCGCTGGGGCTGAACTTGGGGATTTGCAATCCCCTATGTTAACACTGGCTCTCATTTTTTTTTCATGTTTCGGTGGCAAAGATAATGGTCTTCATCCAATTGAGCAAGCCTTTTTCTCGCATTGCAAATGCTGATATTCAAGGCTGGCGGATTACAAATCCGCCAGAGCTGGATAAGGGATTTTCGTATGCTTTTCATGGCATGCTACTCCTTCACTACCTTCCGCACGCACTTCCGTCCTTCCTCATCGGTGACGGTGACGAAGTAGACGCCAGAGGGTAGCGCAGTCATATCGATATGGAGCTCGTTGCCTTTGCTTTGCACACTGAGTACTTGCTGTCCGAGCACGTTGAGCAACTCCGCATGCCGTAAGTTCTCGCCTGTGATGGTGACCATGCTGTTGGTCGGGTTGGGAAACGCAAGAGCATTTTCTTTTTTCTCTAGGATTCCATCGAATGACGTTTTCATCTTATAGACATTTCCTTCTTCCATAGCAAGGTAATAAACACCCTCGCAACCGCAAATGGCGGCAAATTGACTGTAGGGGCATTCAATTGTGCCCAATTCATTCCATATGTCGCCTCCATTTTGTGTCTGAAAGGTGGTGATTGAACTGTTTGGATTGAAATCGTGCCACACATAGACGGCAATTCCGTTTTGAGAGTCGGAATAACATATCCCAGCGATTGGAGGATACACCGTTCCTCCCGTTGGTATGGTCTCATTTAGCAGCCACTGACAGGTTGCAAATCCGTCCTCGGTTTTGATCTCAGTATATACAAAATTCAGGTTTTGGTCAACGCCACCGAAACCGCCATATAGGGAAACGTGATCTTTGTCGTGAAACACGGCCTTCTCTATGCCATATTCCGTGTAATCAAACGATAGAATCTCTTCCCAGGAAGAGCCATAATCTATTGTTTTTGCAACATGCGTGCCTATGAATATGCCAGGTTCGCCCCAAACGATGTATCCAACATTCCCTTCAAAATACAAGTCTTGGGTTGCCTCTATCCATTCTATATCCATTTGGGAAAAGCTACAACCACCGTCTGTGCTTTTCATCAACTGGTCACAAGCCACATACAAGGTATCCGAATCAACGACAAACAAGTCGCAGGTGGAAGGAGAGCAATAATTGTACTCGTTGAAAGGGTTACCCATATCAAGCCATGTCTCTCCACCATTGATGGTTTTTAGTAGTTTTTCGTTGTTACCAACCCCATCATTGATTCCCAAAACAAATCCGGTATTCGGGTCAAGGAACTTGATGGCATACCAGTCATAACCCTCTTGTCTATATTTTTCCTGCCAACTGTTACCTCCATCCTTGGTTTTCAGTATCACGCCATTGCTTCCGCATACGAAAACCGTGTTGGTGTCGAGGCAGTAGACATCGTAAAGGTCTTCCGTAACTCCGGTTTGAAGTTCGTTCCATTGCTGTGCCTTCGCCATGCCCGCCACTGCCAGTAGCAAGAGGAAAAAGACTTTGTGTCTTAAGCCATCTATCTTTTTTTTCATAAGAATTGAGTTTTATTGATAGAAGTGAGGTTTAATTGTGTCAAAATTGTGTTAGAGTTGTGAAACTCTAAAGTGTTGGTGTTCCGCTCACGGCGGTGGTGAAGAAGTCTTCATCCCTTCACCACCTTATCCATAAGCTTTTTACTCCGTTACCGTAAACTCTCCATAATACTCATCCCCGTTGGGGAGGATGAAGGTGATGATGTAGTCGCCCGCAAAGGGGATGTAGAACATTAGGCCGTTGGGTGTGGGGCAGGAGTCTATTTGAATATTGCCGCCTGCGGCCGTGGAGATCTCCGCTACCACTTCGCCCAGGTTTTCTGTGAAGACAACCATAAGCATATGGCTGTTAAGCGTAGCAAGAATTGAATTGCCTTTTTCGGAACCACTATGGGTTGAACTTTCTATTATTTCAATAGGAGTTCCATCTTTCCTTTTCTCGTTTTCCGTTCTGGCCAAGCCGCTGGCATAGCACAATGCTCCCGAAAGGGTTAAGCAGAGCATCAGAACCATGGTTTTTACTTTTTTCATCGCTTTATGAATTAGTGTTTGCGATGCAAAAGTAGGGTGGTTCGAATACTACCGTCAAGAAAAAGATGGTACGAAAAGGTACGAAGAATTATTGTAATATCTTGATTGATAGGTGATTAATCATTCGTCAAGCATATTGCGGAGGGTGTGGTAAAGGCTGTCGTGAGCTCCGATAATGCGGCTTATTTTTCTGCTTCGGTCACAAACTGTCGTATACGCCCGCTGCATCAAGGCGGAAATGTCGGCTTCATTCAGGCCCAGCAGGACAAGATAACAACAATCCATATCGTTGTCGGTCAATTTTGGGTACTGCCTGCGAATGTGCGCAACAAACCGTGGTAGATGTTTCTGTACAGCATTGCGCAAATCCAAAAGTTGTTCTTTGCTGAGCGCATCGTCCTTGTAAATCAAGTAGTCCATCTTCGACTTGAACTGCTGTTTGTGAGCGATTCCAACAATGTGTTTGCAGATGGGGTCATTAATAAATGCCGCATAATCATTGGATGCGTCTGATTCGTATTGGGCGTTTTTTGTCAAAGACTGCTCCAATTGTTTCGATACGTCGCGCAGTTCCTCATTGCTCCGCTTCAAGCGACCCGAGAGGGCGGCTTGCTGCATACGGTGCTGTTGCTCTTTTTCTCCCAGCACTCTGTCCGCTTCCTCTCGCTGTTTCTTCAAAAGTTTCTTGCTTCTCACTTTCGCCGTAACCATAATTGCCAAAGTCAATGCAACAGCCATTGGAACAACAATACCCAAGGCTTTTTTGACCGCCACCACTCGTTTGGCCACAGCTTCTTTCTCTTGTTTTCGGCTCTTATAGGTCTTATACATTTCACTAAGTTGCGAAACCATAGCACTGTTTTCTGCCCCTGTTTCATTGTGAAGGGCCAAATAGCTCATACATTCGTTGGACTTTTCCCTGTTGCCAAGACTGTCGTATATGATTCGCAGATAATTTGCTACTCTTATCTGCAAGAATCGGTTCCTTTTGTTTTCCAACACGGGTTCCAGATACAAAAGTGCAGAATCATATATTCCTTCCTCAAAGAAAATATTACCAATCACCACATAACGTGTCAGACTTTCGTCGTCGTTCGCAGCCAATAAAGCCATCTGTTTCAGGCGCTTTAAGGACATTTCGGCTTGATGTGTCAATTGATAGGACAAAAGGGCTTTGGTGGAGACCATGTCTCTGTATCCTGGATTTGTCGAGTCGGGCATGTTTACCAAAGCTTGCGTATAATAGTAGTCTGCACTATCCTTGTCGCCTTTTTTGTCATATTGCTTGCCTATGCGGTATAAGGCATTGGAGACGCTATATGATGAAATGGGTGAGATAATGGAATAATCACAGGAATGCCTATAGCAATCCAAAGCGGGTTCCATCATATACTGTTCAGAAAACATATCCCCGAGACGGTTGTAGGTAAAGGTCAGGAATTTCGCTTTTTTTCCTACCAGGTCTTTCGCCTGGAAATGGCTTTCCATTATCTCCAAGGCTTTCAGGTATTCAGCACAGGCTTCTACTATGCTGTCGTTTTCGTAGTAGCCTACGCCGTGGATATAGTGAGCGCGGGCATCCAAGAATACGAGGTTGTCGTTTCGTGTCAAGGATAGCGGGGCCGTGCCCGCTATGAGGCGTTTGGGTGAAGGTGTGTCGTTCAGGGTGAAGGTTAGGCTATCAAAATAAACCACCGCCTGCTGTAAGGCGGGGCGGTTGGTCTGGGGGTAATCGTTTTTGTACAGCAATTCGGCCAACAGGAGGTTGGCGTAATGGCGGTTGAATGCCACGTTTGTAGAGACGTAGCGTGCTACGTCTTCCAAATTGCCGTTATGGTTTTCAGGATAGACGTTGCACGCAACGTCTCTACAGGTGTCGAAATAGGGTATCAGGCATGCCAAGGCGCTGTCGGGCTGGCGCCACATCAGGCTGTCGATGGCGGACAATTCGGGGGACACGGTGATTTGTAGAGACGCGGCACGCCACGTCTCTACAGCGTCATCGTTGTTTTTGGGCGCGCAGGCCGCCAAAGCCAACAAAACCAATAATCCTATCCAACCGAAACGTTTCATGCCTGCAAAGATAGGAAAATAAATCGATTATTTCAATTTCTGTTCCAAATCCTTGGATCCGCCACCGGCTTTCTGAGCTTTGTTCCAATATTCCTTGGCTTCGCTTTCCTTGCCGAGCTTGAGCAGGATATCGCCATAGTGTTCCAAATTGGCGCCCGAAGGGTTCTTGTCGAGACCAAGGCATTTCTTCATCTCTTTCTCGGCTTCCTTGTAACGCCCGAGTTTGTAGAGCACCCAGGCGTATGTGTCTAAATAATAGACATTGTCGGGCACCAACTCGTTGGCATGGATGGCCATCTGCAAGGCTTCTTCCAGTCGCTCACCTTTCAGCGAAAGATAATAAGCGTAATTGTTGAGTACCAAGGCATTGTCGGGGTCATTGCGCAGGGTGCGGTCATAGGCATCGAAGGCTTTCTCTTCATCGCCTTGCTGGTGGTAGATGTCGCCCAAGAAAGCGTCGAATTCGGCCATTTGCAACTTGTCGGAGGTGTATCTCCTACCCTTCTCCAGGTAGTTGATGGCGTCTTCGTTGTTTTTCAACACGGCATTGGCCACGCCCGCATACCAATAGAATACGGGTTGCATGGGATAATATTTCAAGGCGGCCACGGCATGGTCGCGCACGGCCTCGTTCTCTTCGAGCCGCGACTCGCTGACGATAAGGTTTTGCCAAGCGCGGAAGTCGGTGCTGTCGATGGCCAATGCCTGCTGGTGCAATGCTTTTGCCTGCACGGCGTTTTCGTTGACCATGTAGTAGGAGCCGAGGATAAGGTAGCCCAGTTTGTTGTCGGGGTGGGTCTCGATGAAAGCCTCGCCACATTGCTTGACTTGCTCGTTGATTTGCTTCGACTGGTTGTTTTTCTGCATCCAATAGTCGTAGGTGTTGGCTTTGGTGGTGATGTCGAGGTTTTTGTTGCGGATGGCGGCCAGCAGCTCGTTGAAGGCCTTGTCGTTGTCGCCGTTCTTTTCGTAAAACTCAAGCAATGAGATGTTGATATACGGATTTTCGGGGTTAATCTCCTTGATTTTCTCGTACGTTTTCAAGGCATCCTTTTCCTTGCCGTTTTCAGCGTACTCTTGGGCTAACAGACCATAATAGCGCACATTTTCCGGGTTTTGCTCTATCAGTCTCTCAAGTTCCGAAATCACTTTTTTGTTGTTGCCTTGCCTTTTGTAGATACTGAGACGCTGCTCTGTGAGGAACTCGTTTTCCCCAAGGATTTGTTCCAGCAAGTCCATCTTTTCTATGGCTTTGCTGTAGTTTTCCGTCACCAGATAGGCATCAATCAGCTCGCTGAGCATGTCGGGGTCTTCGGGGTATTTCTTGGTCAGGCTTTCATATAGCTTGATGAAGTCGTTGTATTGGTCAAGGTTGCGGTAAAACAGCCCGAGACGCATCTGATACCATTTGTTCTCAGGTTCGAGTTGGGTGGCTTGTTGGATCATCTTGAAGGCTTCTTCGATGCGTCCAGCGTTGTAGTATTGTTCGCTCAGCTCAAACATCGAGGCGGCATCATCGGGCATATAACGCAGGGCTTGTTCGAAGTTGCGGATGGCACCTTCGTTGTCCTCACGGTATTTGCTCTGCAGGCCGTTGGAAAAATAGATGGCATTTTTTTTCTTGTCGGGTTGGCCGTTGAATTCCGATTCCATCTGCTGGGCGAAGGTTGAAGAGGATAAGAAAGACAAAAACAACAAGATGGTGAGAAAAACAGGCCTTTTACCGTCATGGCGGAGTGGCATCCGCCATCCTTTATGTGCGAAGATGTATCCTTTTCGTTGGGGAGATTGCGGGTCAATTGCGGTTCTAAGGCCGCGATGAAGACCGCAATGACGGTTGCGGGTTTGGTTTTGTCGAATAGGTGTATTATTCATTGTGTTTCATTTTTTTCCAGTATGTCCAAATCCCCCCGCTCCCCGTTCAGTCTCCGATAGCGTCTCCACTTGAACCAATTCGCCTTGTTCGCATTTGGCGAAAACCATCTGGGCAATGCGGTCGCCGCTGTTGATGACAAAGGGCTTGTCGGACAGGTTAATAAGGATGACACAGACTTGTCCACGATAATCCGCATCAATGGTGCCGGGCGAGTTGAGCACTGTGATACCGCTCTTGATGGCCAAACCACTGCGAGGACGCACTTGGCCTTCGTAGCCTTCGGGGATTTCCATATAGAGACCGGTAGGCACGAGGCTGCGCTGCATGGGTTCGAGGGTGACGGGGCCTTCGGGCAAATAGGCGCGAAGGTCCATACCGGCCGAGGCTTTCGTCTCATAGGCGGGCAAAGGGTTATTTGAGGTGTTTACGATGTTGATTTTCATTGGTGTTTCTTTTTGATACGGGGCCTTCGACCCTTCGATGGGCCGACCTTCATCAAAACGCAAAAATAGGCTTTATATTTGGATTGAGGTGCAGATTTCTGAGCAGAAAAATAAAAAAGACGTTTTGCCGTTCATAATTTGTCGTATTTTAGCGACCCAAATCGTAAAAAGTGAAGCGCCTGCTTTTCATATTATTGTTGCTTTCGAGTTGTGTTTTCGCCATTGCGCAAAGCGATGACGAAGACAAACTCAAGCGTGTGGATTTCTATGGCTATGTGGTCACGGCCGATAGCCTAAAACCGATTCGCAACACGCATGTCATCAGCAAAATGGCGCATTGTGGTACCATCAGCAACCAATATGGCCATTTTCACATCCAAGCCCGAGAGGTCGACACACTTTGGGTGAGTTGTGTCGGCTACGCACGTCGCCTAATTACCATCAACCCTACGCTCACTAGTGCCGACACCCTCGTTGTCCGGCTATGGCCTGAGACCATCACCCTGCGCGAGGTGACGGTGCTTCCCTTCACCAATTATGAGACTTTCAAAGAAATGCTCATTACTATGCCTAGCATCAAGACTCTTGATGAGATCGAGCGACTCAATAGTGACCTTGATGACCTTTGGCTGAGTCGTGTGCCGGCAGGCAACGGCAAGCCTACCATCACTGCCAACCCCATACAATATCTTTACGACAAATACAATGCATCGGCGCGCCGACAAGCAAGACTACAACGCAACCGCCGTATGTATAACGAAGTATTACGTGAGCAAGGCCGTACCGATGAGCTCCTCCCCGATTCTCTCGATTTCGCTGTTGACTATAAGTTTTCTGATGACGAGTCGCTCAATCCCAAGGCCATGGTGCCCCGAAAGAAATATATCCGCATAGGACAATAAGACCAACCATGACCTTCCGCGATTGGCTTCATAGCATCCTCAATTTGTTCTATCCACGCGTTTGTGCGGCTTGTGGCGAGTCTTTGCTCAAGGATGAGGAAACCGTTTGCTTAAAATGCCGTTACTTGCTACCCAAAACCGGCTATGAACTTAACCCAGACAATCCTTTGGCGCAAACCTTTTATGGGAGGGTAAAGTTTCATGCTGTCACGGCTTGTTTCTTTTTCGCCAAGTCGGGTAAGGTGCAACACCTCATCCACGAATTGAAATATAAAGGCAATAAAGAAGCAGGTGTTTTTCTTGGTCAACAATTGGGTGAAACCATCAAAGACGCACCGTTGTTTCAAGGCATCGACTATCTGATTCCAGTGCCGTTGCATCCCAAACGCGAGAAACAACGGGGTTACAACCAAAGTTTGATGATAGCAAAGGGTATTAATGAAGTAACGGGTATCCCGATAGGCGACAAATACCTTATCCGTGCTGTCAACACGGCAACGCAAACCAAAAAATCGGCCGAAGAACGATATAAAAACGTGAAAGATATTTTCGAGGTTCGTTTTCCCGAGGAACTTGAAGGGAAGCATGTTCTTCTCATCGATGATGTGCTGACTACGGGCGCCACGTTGGAATCGTGTGCACATCAGTTGGAAAACATTTCAGGAATTGTCGTTAGCGCTGCAACGGCGGCTTGTGCAGGGAATTAATAGCTGTAGGGCTGTCACATCATGGCAGCCGCTGTTTTGTTTTTCACAGCGGCTGCCGTGGTACGACAGCCCTACAATTCCTATATGAATGATTATTCTTTATAGGTTTTCACTTCAGCCTCGCCATTGAGGACCATCAGTCCGTTCAATGCCAAGGCCTTCATCTCGTCCTCGCCAGGATAGACATACACGGGGGCTATCTTCTCCACATGGCTCTTCACCAAAGCGCAGAAGCCCTTGTCGTAGGCCATGCCACCCGTGAGGAAGATAGCATCCACATCCATGCTCATGGCCGAGGCTGCGAGTCCACCCACTTCCTTGGCCACCTGATAAGCCATGGCTTTGTAGACCTTTTCCCATTCCTTGTTGCCAGCCTTCACGGCGTTCTCCACTTCAAGGGCATCATTGGTGCCGAGGTAAGCGACAAAGCCGCCTTTGCCTTTCAGCATCTGGCCGATTTCTTTCTTGGTGTATTTGCCGCTGAAGCAAGCATCGACAAGGAAGCCGGCAGGCAGCGAGCCAGCGCGTTCGGGAGTGAAGGGACCGTCGCCATTCAAGGCATTGTTGGTATCGACCACGCGGCCTTTCTTGTGGGCGCTGACCGAGATGCCACCACCGAGGTGGATGGCGATGATGTTCATGTCCTCATACTTGCGACCGAGGTCTTTCGCCAGCTGACGGGCGATGATCTTCTGGTTCAAGGCATGGAAGATGGAGATGCGCGGGAAGAGCGGGTGACCTGAGTAGCGCGCCACTTCATCCATCTCATCGACCACGACGGGGTCGGCGATATAGGCTTTCACTCCAATTTCCTTGGCAATGTCATTGGCAATCAAGCCGCCGAGGTTGGAGGCATGCTCGCCGCTATAACCTTCGGTCAAGTCCTTGATCATGAGTTCGTTCACCTCATAGACGCCCGAGACGAGTGGACGGAGCAAGCCGCCACGACCCACGACACAAGCCATTTCGCTCAAGTCGATGCCAGCCTCTTTCAGCTCACGCTTGATGGCTTCGGTGCGGAAAGGCTTTTGGTCGGCGATGTGCTCATATTTCGAGACTTCTTCGGTGGAGTGCTTCAAGTTTTTCTTGAAGACTTGTTCCTCACCTTCAAAGACGGCGATTTTCGTCGAGGTGGAACCAGGGTTGATGGTTAATATTTTGTATGCCATATTGTTATGTTTTTATGTTTTTTTTTGGTAGAGACGCGATTAATCGCGTCTCTACAAACCGATTTATTATGCCATCATTGCTGCAAGGGCGATGGAATACAATTTCGTCTTCGACGTGTCGCCGCGTGAGCTGAGCACGCAAGGCACCTTGGCACCCATGAGCATGGCGCCCACTTCGCTCTTGTCGAACTTGGTGCAGCACTTGTAGAACACGTTGGAAGCTTCGAGGTTGGGGAACACAAGGCAGTCGGCGTCGCCAGCCACGGGGCTCTTCATGCCCTTGATGGCAGCGGTCTCGGCATCGGTAGCCAGGTCGAGGCTGATGGGGCCTTCAACAATGCAACCCTTGATTTGGCCACGCTCGTTCATCTTGGAGATGATGGCGGCATCGACACAAGCAGGGATACCAGCGCTCATCTGCTCGGTGGCGGTCACCATGGCGACTTTCGGGCAGCTGACGCCCAACTTGGTGGCAACGTTGGTCACATATTTGAGCAATTGCTGTTTCTGTTTGATATCGGGCAACGGGATGATGGCGCAGTCGGAAGCCACCAACAGTTTGTGGTAGTTGGGGTTCTCGATGACGGCGACGTGGGCCAACGTGACGTTGGGAGGACAGAGGCCGCGTTCCTTGTTGAGGATGGCGCGCATGTACTTGTCGGTGGGGAGCAGGCCTTTCATCAGGATGTCGGCTTCGCCAGCATTGATGAGGTCGCAAGCCATGGCAGCGGCTTTCACGTCAACAGGCTCGTTGATGATGCGGAAGTTGGCCATGTCGATGCCTTCGGCCTTGCACACTTCGGCAATCACTTTCTCATCCCCAAGCAATGTGGCTTCGATGAGACCTTCCTTGACGGCAGCGTTCACTGCACAGATGGTGTGGTCGTCGTTGGCGTAAGCGGCCACGAGGCGTTTCTTGGGTTTGCTGCGCAAAACCTCGAACATTTGCTCTAATTTTCTGATTTCCATAATTCTATATTTAAGATTTAAAATTTAATATTCAAAATTTAACTGATTTTTCCCCATGAAGTTGGAAATGCAATGTTATTCGCTTTGTAGTAAAGAAGAATTGGGTCATAATCCAAATCTTCAGTCCAAGTAAGAGTTTTCAATTCGGGATGTATGTAAGCATTTTTGAACAAATTCATGTTCATTAATACATCGTACGGTTTTACAGAATTAATTACATCGGCAAAGTCAACAAGTCCCGAAGTTCCGTCTTCAAAGGCAACTTTGTAAACATAATCATGTTGATATTCAATCTTCTTTAAATCGTAATGAGGCGGATTGTGATCCGAAAAGTTCATCGTAATGATGATTCCAAGAAATCTACTAATTTCGGGCATTCTTTTTATTTTTGACGGAGCAAAGATAAAGAAAACTTTCCATTAATAATAAATTATATTCAAATCCAGTCGTTTTTGTTGCAACGATTCAACGGCGCGCTTTTTCACTTTGGTGTTGTAAACTTTCAACTGTTTCAGCGTTGGAATGTTTTCTATGGGTGAGATGCTGCGCACATTGGTGTTGTTGACAAAAAGGTTTTCCAACTTCATCAGTCCCGAAAGCGGTTTGAGCGATTTTACGGGTGTGCCACTTGCATTGAGGGTGACCAAATTGTCCATTTTCGACAGCGGTCCGAGGTCTTTGATTTGGGTGTTCTCGATGTTGAGCAATTCCAACAAAGTGCTGCTTTCGATGGGGTCCAAACTGGAAATGGGGTTATTTTGTGCGTTGAGTTCCAACAAAAATTCCTTGTCGGTCAATGGCTTTAAGTCACTCACACCTTGATTGTTGATGGTAAGACGCTCGAGCCACATCAAGTTGGTGAGCGGCTCAATGTTGGTGATAGGATAATCGGGTGTGATTTCAAGTTCTTTCAAATCCATGATTTGTTGCAACTCGAGGGTGTTGGGCATGTCAGACTGGGTGGCAATGGCATTGAGGAAGATTTCCTGCCAATTAGGGTCAAGGCTGTTCCACCATGTTTTCAGTACCTCGGTTTGATACACTATGGTCACCTGTCTTTGTTTTTCCTTCAGTGCGACGACTTGGCTCTTGCCGATGATAGTGCTGTCGGCCATAATCACCTCGATATTGTCATCGTTAATTAATGCAGAGAGGTCATTAACGGGCGTGTTCATGATGTTGAGGTACTTCAAGTTACCCATTTCCTGTAAAGGCCCAAGGTTGTTGATGTAGGTGTGCGAAATGTTGAGCGACTCCAAGTTGGCCAAACCTTGAATGGGTTGCAGGTAGCCGATTTCGGTGTTTGAAATATTGAGTGAACGTAAATTGGTCAAGCGGCTGACAGGCATCAGGTTTTGCATGTAAGTGTTGCCTGAAAGGTCGAGTTCCTGCATGTTGATGATTTGATGCAACTGCTCGGTAGTGGGCTCTGAATCAACTTTGATCTGCTTGGAAAACACGGCTTTCCAATAGATAGGCAAATCACGCCACCAGGTTTTCAAAGCCTCGGTATCGTAAATGACCAAGGCAAAGCGGTTGTTTTTGGTGAAAGCACTGGCCTCAGCATCGTGGATGCCAGAGTGGTCGCAATAGATTTTGTTCAAGTGACGGTTGCCATTCAAGGGAGTCAAATCGCTGATGGAAGTGTTGCTGCAATAAAGTTCACGCAGGTTCTCCATCTCGCTCAAAGCCTGCAAGTTGCTCACTGCTGAGCCCGAAATATTGAGACTTTGCAGGTCTTTCAGATTGCGGAGCGGTCCAAGATCACGGACTGAGGTATTGCTGATGTCGACGTTTTTGAGCTGTTCGAGTTCTTGAAGGATGCCAATGTTGGCAATGCGAGTGCCACCCAAGTTGACTGAAGTAAGGTTGGGACAACTCTTCAAATTGGAAATGCGGCTTACTTGGGTGTTGTTGATATTGAGTTTCTGCAGGTTTCTGAGGGTTGACAGCACGCCGAGATCATTGATGGTGGTGTTGGCCACTTCAAGTTCCTCAAGAGTGATGTTGTATTTCAATGCAGAAAGGTCTTCGATTAAAGTGGAATTGGCACGCAACACTTTCAGCTTGTTGAGGTTACGTACAGGGGCAAGGTCTTCGACCGAGGTTCCAGAAACATCCAACCAGGTGAGTTCCGACATTTCGCTGAGTGGCTCCAAGGAAATGATTTCGCGGATGCCCGAGAGGTCGACACGCTGTTTTTGGGTGACAAGCTTCAGTTTGGCATCGAATTCAGTGAATTTTGTGAGGGCACTAGTGTTAAGTTCAGCTAAGGATGTACTGTCTTCGAGGATAATGTCGCTACCCAGACGGGTCTTCCAGTTTTGCGACAAACCATTCCACCAGTTGCGAAGCGCCTCTTTCTCATTGATTTTGGTGGTGTAGATGCTGGCAATTTTGATGCTGTTGTTTTGACGGTCGAGGTTGATTTCAACGAAACGGTTCTTGACGTTGTCGACCTTTTCATCATTGATGGTCGTGGCAGTAAGGTGCCGCGTCAGCGTGGCTTTAAAGTAGATGGTGCCATCATCTCTTGTATTGTTAGCAATGCTTTGTAAGTCAAGCTTGAAATTGGCCCACTTGAAGAAAAAGTCAATGTCCTTCAGATAGGCCTGCACGTCTTTATTAATAGGCGTGTTGCGGTTAACGTCCAGGTCGTCTTCGATTTGCACCTTGTCATCAATAAAAATCTTGCTCCAACTTTCAGTAAACACGATTTCTTTTTCCAAAGCCGAGGTGGTACTGTCGCCGAGGAAGTTCATCGTTTCCTCTAAATACGAAATCATATTGTTGATTTCGCTCTCATACTTTGCGACTTCATCTTTGGACAGCTTACTTTGGGCTTGGGCACCAATGGCAAGTCCCGAAAACAATATGAAAAGAATGGCTATCTTTTTCATGGTTGGTAAAATTTGATAAGGTTGGTTTTTTCCTTTTCCGGCATGTAGATGACGTTCGACATCAGCCAACCGGAATTGAGCCCCGAGCGGTCGAACCACGACACTTCAAAATACCAGTCTTTAATCTGAAACACGTGGAACTTGACCGAATCGACATGTTGGAACACAAGTCGGCTTTGTTTGATTTCGTAGAAGAACAAGGTCAAATAGTCGGGTTGGAAATCTTTTGAGGCGTAATATTCAATGACTTCAGGGTTTTGGAACGCCTTGTAAATGTTCATGAAATCGAGTTCATGGCTCATGGGATGCAGGAAATGCTTCTCGCGTTCGGCGATTTCGCCATTGGGGAATAGTTTGTTGAAGTCCGAGAAATACACATTGGTGAGCACCCACTTCGATCCCAAACCTTCTTTCTCGATGGCGAGGATAAGGCTGATATTAACGGGTTTGCCGTTGTAGCGAAAGGTGCACGACACTTCGGAATACCATCTGCCGCCGAGGAAAGTCATGTAAGTGGAATCATCCTTGGTGACATCCTCAATGAAATAGCGTTGCAGGTCGGTCTGCTTGCCGTATTTCTGTTGGTCGAAGAGGATGGGCAGCGACTTACGACGCATCTCGTTGTTGCGGTATTTGGGGTCTTTCGGATTGAGCTTTTCGCCATATTGGTCTTCCTCGTAGTTGAAGCGGCGCATGAACTGCCCCATCTGCTTGGTCATGGCATAGAGCTCGGTCTCATCCATCTTAAAATCGCCAATCGTCTGACCCGCAACGGGCCAGACGAAGGCGAATGTAAGTGCCAGAAGGATGATATTTCTAGCTATTTTCATCTATTGGTAGTTTCCTTCACACGCATGTCGCCGAGCAACACATCCCAGAAGCCGATGGTGCGACCACCGATTTGGGTTTCTTTGCGCTTCACGTAGACGGTGATGTCTTTCTTGGTGGTGTCCTTGTAGGTCAGGTTGCCTTCCTTGTCGTAGCCCCTGAAGGTCTGGAAGATGGTGATGACGCCCACGTAAGTGCCGTCGGGCTGGCGTTGCAGGTCGCTGACATACTCAATGTTGTACCATTCAATCTCGACGCGGTCGTAGTTGAGGCGCATGAGGTGCTCGAAATACTTGCGGACACGGTAATAAGTGATTTGGTTGGAACCCAGCGATGAGACGCCAATTTCGGCATCGCTCATAAAGAGTTCCTCGGCGCGGTCGATGACGCGGTTGGCCTCGCTGAAAGGCGTTTCCTTCGATCCTACGATTTTGATGTATTTGCTCAGGTCTCTCACCTTCTCCAAGGCGAGGCTGTCGATGGCCTGCTTGCGTTCATAACTCAGTTCGTCCTGTGCCATGGCGCTTCCCACAACGCATAAGGCAATCACTAAAGTGGCAATGATCTTTTTCATTTCTTTATCAATTCAAGTTCGTTAATCTTTCCGTTGGCGTTGTATTTGATTTCGTGCACCTTGTTGGGCGAAATCTTCTGGTCTTTCAGGTAGTTGAGGTATTTCTCGATGGTGGTCGGACGGTCGTAGTCGTTGAAGCCGGCGCTTTGGTTGATGATGATGAGCACGGGCACATTGGGCGACTCAAACAGGCCAAGGGTCTCGTTGATGGTGCGGTTGGCTTGGGAGACGCTACCCGAACGCGCGATGCTGGCGAAGTTTCGCTCAAGCGTGGCATTGGCGCTTTGCGCTTCCTGCTTGTTGCGCTCCTCTTCCTCTTTCTGTGCGCGTTCGCGGGCCAACTTCTTCTCCACTTGGAAGAGCAGGTCGTCGACTTCGGCATTTTGCAGGTTCCAGTCCTTGATGGTCTTCACGCGTGCTTCTTTCTCTTCGAGGCTCCAAAGGGTCTCGTCGTCGAGGATGGCGTTCAGATCCTTCACGGCTTGTTCAACTTTCGATTTGTACTCGGCCTCGGCAGCTTCGCGGGCAAGTCTTTTTTTGCTTTTGCAACTGGTGGTGCCTCCCAGCGTAATGAAAGCGGCCAGAAGAACCATCATGATGGTTGTGATTTTACTTTTCATTTTTATCGAATTTTTTCCTATAACTCCAATTAATGCTAATAAATTGCAAAAGTAGTGCTTTTTTTCGTTGCACGGGGTGTTTTTGGCAAAATTGGTGCCAATTTAGCCCAATGGGATTTTCTTCAGGACTTTGTAAATAGGTCCAGTGGGTTGCAGGAAGCTTTGGAAGTAAATCAATTCCTTCACATCGGCATGGAGGTAGGTCTTCTGCTCGATGCCTTTGCAGATTTGTAGGAAAAACTGTTTGTCTACCAGCTGTTTGATGCGGCAAACGGTGAGGTGCGGCACGAAGTTTTGACGGTCGCGGAGGTAACCCAAGTCGTCAAAAGCGTCCAAGAGGTCGGCTTCGAGGTCGAACAAGGCCTTGGGTTGGTTGTTCATGCCAAGCCAAAGGATGCGGGGCACGTTGTTGCTGCCGAAGAACCCTGTGCGGTCGAAGTCCATGGTGAAGGGTTGGTGTTTTTTCGCCACTTTCTGACAGGCCTCGATGATGGCTGGGACGTCCTCAGCCGGGGTGTCGCCGACAAACTTCAAAGTAAGATGGATTTGGTTGGTTTTCACATAGTTGATATACTTCTCATGCTGGAGGTTTTTCTTCAGTCGTTCGACCATGGCCGGAAACTCCGTGCTGCATGGGATGGAGATGGCTAGGAAGGTTCGTTTTGTGTTCATTATTCGAAAATTTGAATGCAAAAATAAGTTTTTTCTTTCCAATTCAACAAAACTCCGTATTTTCGCCCATTCAAATATTGATTTTATTATGAACACTTATTCCATAGGAATCGACATAGGCGGCACCAACACTGACATAGGGCTGGTACGCGACGACGGCCGTGTGATGACCAAGAAAAATCTTCCCACCAACAAATATTTCGATGCCTCACTATATGTGGCGGACATCTGTGAACAAATCAAATATTTGATGGCCGAAAACCACGTTGACGCCATCGACGGCATCGGCATTGCGGCACCGGCAGGCAACTACTATACGGGCTGCATCGAGAACGCCACCAACCTCAACTTCAAGGGTATCGTCAATCTTGGTTCGGAATTCCACTCGCATATCGACGTGCCTGTCGTCGTCTCCAACGACGCCAACGCCGCGGCTTACGGCGAACTCGTCTACGGTGGTGCCAAAGGCATGAAGCATTTTGTGATGTTCACCCTCGGCACGGGCGTGGGTAGCGGCATTGTCGTTGACGGCAAGCTGGTACACGGCAAGACGGGTGGCGCTGGTGAACTCGGCCACGCCATCCTCATTCCTGAAGGCCGTCCTTGCGGCTGCGGACGCAAAGGCTGTCTGGAGACCTATACCTCCGCTACGGGCATCTGCCGCACCGCACTCGAGATGATACAAGGCACCCCCGATTATGTTGGTGCGCTATCACAAGTGTCGCCCGAGGAACTGACGAGCAAGATGGTGGGTGATGCAGCCAAATATGGCGACCCTTTGGCCATCAAGGTCTTTGAAAAGACGGGCTATTGGCTGGGCATCGCCATGGCCAATGCTGTGGCCTTCAGCGGCCCCGAGGCCATCTTCCTGATGGGTGGTCCCGTGAAGGCCGGCGAAGTGTTGTTGAAACCTGCCCGAGAGTCGTTCAAGAAGCATCTCTGCTTCGTTTACGACGGCAGCGTTGACGTTCGCGTCTCCGAACTGCCCGACAACGACGCGGCCATCCTTGGTGCTGCGGCTTTGGTGAAGGCGTAGTGTAAAGGAAGCAAATCTGACACAAATCTTTCGTAAATATGATGAATGCCGCCAATACTGACGGCATTCATTTTTTCCGTTTTCGTTCCGGCGGATTTGCAATCTGCCGGCTTTGAGTTGGGGATTTGCAATCCCCTTCATCATTCCTTCACCACCTTGTCCGAATAGGTCTTCCCGTCCTCCAAAGTGACGCGCATCGTGTAGGTTCCAACAGGCAACTGGCTCATGTCGATGTTCTCGAAAGCCTTGCTTTGCGTGCGCACTAGGCGGCCTTGCAGGTCGTAGAGCTCGATTTGCTTGGGTTGAACATCTGGGGAGAACTGCATATGCAGTTGTTCCTTCGCGGGGTTGGGATAATAGGTAAAGGGGCGCACAA
>JAFRRE010000024.1 GCA_017428285.1 Bacteroidales bacterium
AATAAAAAACATGACAAAATAAACGGGAAGGTAAGTCACTTTCCCGTTTTGTGTGACTTCTCGTTCGTTTGATAACACAAAGCCCTGCTTGATGTGATAGTCCGGTGTAGAGACAAAAGCATCCAACGAGGCATGTATGTTGTAATCCTTCCCCGACTTCACTTCGACAGGAACCACCGAAAGCAGGTCATAGTCGTTTACAAGGAACTCAACCTCGCCTTTTTTCTTATTGTCATAATAGAACAGCGGGAAGCCGTGTGCAACAAGTTCGCTGCACACCACCGATTCATATACCGAACCCAAGTTAACGCTTTTTTCATCATTCATGATGGCGGAAATACTATACTGATAAAGAAGCCGCGTCAACAGCCCCACATCGTTCAGATACAGTTTCAGCAGGTTCTTGCTCTCCGATTCCACAAGCGGGAACCTTGGGTTGGAGACGGCCTTCACCTCGTTGCAGATACCGCTTTTCACAAGATACTCAAACTCAGCTTGATACTGCCATGCTCTTGCCTGTTTCTTGTTCTCTATCTGGTTGAAACGAACCCGTTTCTTTTTGTTCTCAAGATAGGAGGGCACCAACTCATATATGCGCTCAATGACCAATTTCCGTTCTTTGTCGTACTGGCTCGCATCGCCCTTGTAAAGTTCATAGACATCCTTTTGTGCCGATCTCACTTCGACAATATTATGTGTCTCTATGAACTTGTTCACGGCATCAGGTAGCCCCCCGACCAATAGATATTTTTTGAACAAGTCCATCATTCGATTATGCAACGGTTCATCCAACGAGACTCTTTGCATATAACACTGGCGTGCATGATTGATAAACTCCTCTCCTACATTGTTAGCCCACAGAAACTCCTCAAAATCAAGCTGAAACATTTTCACCACCTTGATTCTCCCACCAGGCTTTGAAAGCGTCTCGTTTAACGCAATCCCCAGCTGCGAACCGCTGACGATATAAGTAAACCTATCATCTTGACGCAGGAATTTCAAAAGGGTGAGCATGTCGGGATAGGCTTGTATCTCATCCAAAAACACCAATGTGTTTGATTTCTCACCCAATCGGTTGCCGGCAATGGTGCTGAGCCGGAGGTAAAAGTCTTCTTTGTTACGGGTACCTTCAAAAAGCCGGTCGCCTTTCTTATCCTCATACAAATCAATCTCGATGTAATTCTTGAAACGCTTTTTCCCTTCATGTCTAATGATATAGGACTTTCCTATCTGTCGTGCTCCATCGAGAATCAGTATCTTTTCAGACCCATTATCAAGATATTCAGCGATTTCTGTTTGAACTTTTCTTCTTAACATACACTTTTCCTATAATTTTTCACCTGCAAAAATACACTTTTCCGCATAAATAGCAACAAAAGAAATACACTTTTCCGAAGAAAACATAGGTCGAAATATACACTTTTCCGAAGTTTGCGGTGTTTTTTCCTAAAAAATGTAAGATTCCGCCCATTTCCACGATATAATAGCAAACGACCGAAGGTAATGACGACCGAAGAGTTCAAACGAGACATCCTGCGACTGCAGCCCCGATTGCAGCGGACCGCCGAAAGCATCATCGGCGATGCCGACAGCGCAGCGGATGCCGTCCAAGAAGCCGTCATCACACTTTGGGAACAACGCTCGACGATAAAAAGCCAGGACATGGAAAGGCTCAGCCTGACCATCGTGAAACGCCGCAGCATCGACCTGCTTAGGAAACAGAAACCCACAATACCTATCGATACGGAAAGCCTGATGCTTGCCGAGCCACCGCAGGACGATAACGAGGAACGCTACCGACTGGCCCGAAAACTCGTCGAGCAACTGCCCAAACGCCAACGCGATGCCATCCTGATGAAATACGAGGATGGCCTCAGCGTGGAGGAAATCGAAAAAGCGACGGGCATGAGTAGCACCCATGTGTATGCAACGCTGTCGCGCGCCTACAAGTCGTTGCGTGAAGCCATAAAACAATATAAAGATGAACAAATGTAAATTAGATATTAGACACGAGACGCGAGACTGCGAGACACGAGACGTTTGGTTTGTCCCGTGTCACGAAGTCCCGTGTCACGCGTCAAATGATATAGTTATTATTGAATATTGAACAGTTATAAACAGAAACAAGGATGAATACTGAAAACGAAATGAACGAGGAAGTCCGCCAGCTGCTAAATAGTCTGGAAGAACACGGGAAGAACGCCCGCCGACAAAAGAAACTTGGCGACTTGATTGACCAATTGTCGGAGAAAGAATTAGGGACGGGTACGTCATTGCGAGGAACGAAGCAATCCAGAAAACAAGTTGACTCCCTGGATTGCTTCGTCGTGCCTCCTCGCAATGACGCAAAGCGACGCAAGCTTTATCCGCTTTGGTGGGCCATGGGTGCGGCAGCCGCATGCCTTCTGCTTTGGCTACTCGTCAAACCGAACGCAAAACAGCAACCCGAGATGGAAAGGGCAATCCTTGTTGAAGAAAAAAAAGCCGTTGATTCAACCAAGACCGAGGTGCCAGAAGTGATTCTGGAAGCGCCTGTTGCTGAAGAGGAACTTTTGGCAGCGGAAACTACAAATGAAACGGAAAAGTCCGAATCTGGATTGCTTCGGTCGTCCCTCCCTCGCAATGACGTACAAGAAAAACACAATAATGAAACCATTCAAAAGCAACTGTTGGCAGAAAACACCACAACAGAGCCTTTGGAATCCCCCAAGCCCACTGATACCGCAAACATTGGATCCAACCATACACCCATCGAAAGTGAAACACCTTCAGCCGTTCAAAAGCCCCAGCGGAGAGTCATCCGGAGCCTCAACCTGGTGTGCTACGAATGTCAGAAGGGCCCCGAATTCTTCACCAAACCTGTCATGGAAGACAGAACCTTATTCGGTCAGCCGCAAGACCCGAACATGAAAAACGGATCGCTGGCCTTGGAAATCAAACTCAATTAAAACTTGGAAACCATGAGACGCATCATTTTATCATTAGCCATTCTTTTGGCTGCACAAATAGGCTTCGCCCAGAAAGAAGTCGCCATCGAGCAAAACATCAACCAGCGCATCAACGAGCTGGAAATCTATTCAGGATGGAATGTCCATCTCATTCACCACGAGGCCGACAGCGGCTACCGCGTGGCCATCATCACCGAAGATGATTTGGCGGCACGGGCCTACAATGTGCAACTCTGTAATGTCAAAGACTCAACCTTGACCATCCTTGAAAACACACAGTTGCCCCGAGGCACTGTGGTGGAGATTGAAGGTCCCATGACCTTCGGGCAAATCAACCTTTTGAACAATGCTACGGCTGAGGCGGATTATGTCGTTGCCTCCGCAGCATCTGTACCGGAGGACTGGACCAACCTCAACCTTTGCATGTATTCAAGTTTTCATGTCCGGCATTATCACATTCCCAATCCGGAAAACTCGCCAGGTATGAAGATTTGGGACCAAGCCCAATTGACTATTGATACCATTTCGGGTGAAGGTGATGCTGTGGTGAATACTTATGCAGGAAATTTTCAATACGGAAGCGATATCCTGCGAGGCAAAATTACATTGTATGATTATGAGGCAACTAATAATTGGCCTTATCAGCAAACAGATGTGAGGGTAATCAAGACCAAAGAAGTCGACGGCGAAATAACATACACCGAACACCGTAAGATTTGGAACAATTCGATTTCTTTCAGAGCCACAATAGGCGATCGCTCTGACCCTAATCCCATTGATTTTGAGAGTCCTTTCAGACATAACGACACAAGAACCTTTTCAGGGAATTTGCAAACAGGATTTAGGTTCAGCAAGCACTTTGGGTTGAACACTGGACTGAAAGCAATGTTGAATTACCAATATTTGGATCATCAAGTGAAATTGACCGATGATGGCGGCTTAGAGTGTATCGACGGACAAACGCCGATTCAAAAAAACATGCTTATGAGTATGTATTTCGGCGTTCCCGTGGAGTTTCACTACTATCTCGGAAAAACACATTCCAACAGCTTTTCTATGGATGCTTTCCTCGGACGCCGGATGATGGGATTACTCAACACCCGCGATAAATCAAGCAACTGGGAAGGCTGGGTCGGTACCGAAGCCCCGCAACTCTTCAACCCCTGGAAACTGGAAATGGGTGTCAGTTTCAACACCAACTTGATAGGCATCTTTCACGGCATTCGGGTCTTCACTAACCTTCTGCCCGAGTACAAGCCAGGGATTACGACGGACAAGTTCAGGAGTGTTGGACTAGAGATTAAACTTTAATTTACAGCATTACCCAAAGCCATCGAAAGCGATTTCGGTGGCTTTTTTTGTGAAGTGCTACAAAAATCTCTATTTTTGCCAGCATAAAACTTCACCATCATGAAAAAACTCCTTCTTTCTGCGCTCCTTATGCTTTGCGTGAGCGCCTTTGCCCAAAAGCAATACACATTGCAATCGCCCGACAAGGACATCACCGTCACCATTGAGGCGGGCGAACAGCTCACTTATTCCGTCACGCATGGAAACACCTGCGTATTGACGCCCTCGCCCATAGGGATGAAACTCACAGATGGCACCACGCTTGGCACAAAACCTGTCGTGAAAAGCGCCAAGACGCGCTCGGTCAACCAAACCATGCCGTCTCCTTTATATAAAAAAGCCGAAATCCCTGAAGTCTACGAGGAACTGACACTAACCTTCAAAGGCAACTACAAGGTCATCTTCCGCGCCTACGATGCTGGTGTGGCATACCGTTTTGAGACCGACTTCCGTAAGCCTATCATTATAGAAAACGAGACCGCAGATTTTAACTTTGACAAGGATTATCAAGGCTTTATCCCGTATGTTTTAAGGCGTGCCGGACAAGAAGGTCCACTCATCAACCAGCAGTTCTACAACTCGTTTGAGAACACCTACTCCCATATCAACCTCAGCCAGATGGACCCCGAAAAGCTCGCCTTCCTGCCTTTGCTGGTCGAACTCAGCGACGGCAAGAAAGCCGTCATCACCGAGGCCGACTTGGAGGACTTCCCCGGTTTATATCTGCGTAACGCCAACGGCAAAAACGGACTCTCCGCCGTCCACGCGCCCTATCCCAAGACCCGCGAGCAAGGCGGCCACAACAACCTGCAATGGATTGTGAAGGAACGCGAGAACTACATTGCCAAGACCGCCGGCAAACGCGCTTTCCCTTGGCGTATCATCGCCATCTCGGAAAATGACAAAGAGTTGGCCGACAACGACTTAGTCTATCTCTTGGCCTCACCCAACCGCATTGGCGATGTCTCGTGGATCCAGCCCGGAAAGGTGGCTTGGGACTGGTGGAACGCATGGAACATTTATGGCGTCGACTTCAAGGCGGGCATCAACAACGACACCTATAAGTACTACATCGACTTCGCCTCGCAATACGGCATCGAATATGTCATCCTCGACGAAGGCTGGGCGGTCAACAAGCAAGCCGACCTTTTCCAAGTGGTGCCCGAAATCGACATCAAGGAACTAGTTGATTATGGCGCCGAGCGCAATGTGGGCATCGTGCTTTGGGTGGGCTATGCCGCCATCGACAAGGACATGGAACATGTCTGCCAACACTATGCCGACATGGGTGTGAAAGGCTTCAAGGTCGACTTCATGGACGGCGACGACCAGATGATCGTCGACTTCTACTACCGCATGGCCGAGACCGCCGCCCGTCACCACCTCTTCATCGACTTCCACGGGGCCTACAAGCCCACAGGCCTCAACCGCACCTATCCCAATGTGCTCAACCACGAAGGCGTGTATGGCCTCGAACAAGCCAAATGGGACAACGAGAGCGACCTCGTCACCAACGAAGTCACCATCCCCTTCATCCGTATGTTGGCCGGTCCGCTTGACTACACCCAAGGCGCGATGAAAAACGCCAACAAGAACAACTTCGCCGCCATCTATACCGAGCCGATGAGTCAGGGCACACGCTGCCGTCAGCTGGCTGAATATGTGATCTTTGAATCACCGTTCAACATGCTCTGCGACAGCCCGAGCAACTACATGAAAGAAGATGAATGCACCCAATTCATCGCTTCTGTTCCCACCACTTGGGATGAGACCGTGGTGCTCGACGGCAAGGTGGGCGAATACCTCGTCATCGCCCGTCGCAAGGACTTCCATTGGTATGTGGGTGTCATCACCAACTGGGAGGAACGCGATATTGAAATCGACCTCGGCGTGCTGCCCAACTTCGGTGCCAAGTCGGGACATATTTTCCGTGACGGTCCCAACGCCAACCGCGTGGCAAAAGACTATGTCTCCGAGCAAGCCCAAGTGTGGGGCAACAAGGTGAAAGTGCATCTCGCCAAAGGCGGCGGTGCCGTGATGGTATTCTAATAAGACCTTTAAAGAATTTGAGTTTTTTCCAAAGTTGTGGTTTTTATCGATTTTGGAAAAAACTCAGTTTTTTTCCTATGTTGTAAGAAATATTCTTACATTTGCGGCATAAAACAAATCACTATGAGCAGAACAGTAACAGCATCCTTGGGGCCTCATTATGAGGAGTTTATTCAGAACAGCATTCTCTGCGGAAGATATAACAATGCCAGTGAGGTAGTCCGGGCAGGCCTTCGGCTTTTGGAGGAAAGAGAAAAGAAAATGGAGTATTTGAGAGCTGCCATCCAAGAAGGTATTGATAGTGGAATATGCGAGGACTTTGATCCCGAAGAACATTTGAAACAACTGAAATCCGCCCGTCGTAATGGCTAAATTTCACCTGTCTAACAAAGCGGTAGAAGACCTGGATTCCATCTGGTTGTACACGCTTGAGACTTGGTCAGAGGACCAAGCTGACTTTTACTATCACGAGCTGGTAAAAGCCTGTCAAGATATCGCAAACCGTCCTACCTATTTGGACAAGGAATACCAGGAAATCATGCCAGGTCTATATGGTCATCACATATACAAACACCTGATTTTCTACATTCTCGTAGAAGATGGCGTGGAAATCGTTCGAATCCTTCACGAACGGATGGATTTCGAGCGGCATTTGTAATTGCGGATCTCGTCATAGAATTATAAAACAGGAAAGTCTTGGATATTGCAAGAGAAAAACATGAAATTCAATTATTTTCCTAAATTTGCTGCTTCAATGCACCTAACACAATGAAGCTGCTGAAACTCCTTATCTTACTACTGGGCTTTGCCCTTGTCCTCTACCAATGCCAGCCGAAAACCGACGGACTGACAACCGAGCAACTATACGAGGCGTTTCAGCAACCCACCTCGGAATACCATCCTTTTGTGCGCTGGTGGTGGAACGGCGACAAAGTGGAAGCCGACGAACTCGTGCGTGAGATGCGCCTCTTGAAAGAGGCTGGCATCGGTGGCGTGGAGATCAACCCCATCGCCTTCCCTACCTACTGCGACAGCCTCGGAAAACCTTCTTTGCAATGGCTCAGCCCCGAGTGGATTGACATGCTCAAGGTATGCTTCGATGAAGCAAAACGACTCGACATGACCTGCGACCTACTTGTTGGCTCGGGCTGGCCTTTTGGAGCCGAGTTCCTCAATGAAGATGAACGGGCGCAAATCGTGGTCAACTATGCTGAAACGGTGACAGGACCCACAACGCTGACCATCATTCGTGACAGCCTCTGCGAGAAAGCCATGCCCAAGGTAAGTTCGCCATACAAGGGAAACATCAAAGAGCTGATGTCGCTGAAACTTTATCCAAATCCAGCTTCAAGTGTTGATGAGGGGATTACCATTTGGACAACGCAAAGCAAGATCCTTGAGCCTGTCGAAAGGCCGGTTGACAGTATAATCACCATCGAAGTACCAGAAGGAAACTACACTTTGGCCGCCTTGGTGAAGATCAACGGTTTCTTGGAAGTCATCAACGGCGCACCAGGGGCAGCTGGTCCCGTGCTCGACCATTTCAATACTGAGGCAGTCAACCGTTACCTTTACAACATGTCGGACAAAATTGAGACACAAATCGGACCGCTGAAAGGCAACATCCGAGCCCTTTTTACCGACAGTATGGAGCTCGAAGGCGCCAACTGGACCTCCGACATGGCCCAGGAGTTCGAAAAGCGTTACGGCTATGACATCACTGAATGGCTACCATTTATCCTCTTCAAGATTGGCTCTATGGGCAGCGCAATCAACTATGACCCTGTAATACCCGTCACAGAAGCCTTCCAACAAGAAATCCAACGCGCGCGATACGATTTCGAAGACTTTAAGGCCCAGCTGATGCAGGAACGCTTCACCAGCACCTATTTGGATTGGTGCCACCAACTAGGAGTGAAAGCCCGTGCCCAAGCTTACGGTCGCGGCTTCTATCCCTTGGAGAATGCCTTGGGCTACGACATCCCTGAGGGCGAATCGTGGACCACCAACTGGCTAAAACACAAACCTGGTGAGGAAATGTCGGAAACCGACTACCGCCGTGGGCGTGCCTATACTATGGTCAACAAGTTCGTGTCATCAGCCGCCCATCTCGCCGGCAATCGTACTATCAGCTGCGAGGAGATGACCAACACCTACACCGTCTTCAATATGAGCCTTGAGCAACTGAAAATCGGCGGTGACCAATCGGCTATGTCGGGCATGACTCACAGCGTGTTCCATGGCTTCAACTATTCACCTAATCTTGAAGCCAAGTTCCCCGGCTGGGTACGCTATGGTGCCTACTACAGCGAGAACAACAACTGGTGGCCGTATTTCAAGTACTACAACGATTACAAGGCACGCCTCTCATACGCCCTTCAACATGGCACATATTACGCCGATATCGCCATCCTTAATCCCGAAAACGACATGTGGAGTACCATCGGGATGCAGAACGAGCCCTTCCCCAACACCACTCGTGCGCCCTACAAGACCTTGATTTGGGAAGCCATCAACAAATGCGGTGGAGGCGTGGACTATGTGAGCGAAAATATTATCAACCAGTCGAACATAAAAAAAGACAACCTCTGTTTCAACAAGTGCAAATACAACACTTTAATGCTTATTGATGTGGAGAGCCTGCACCCTGAAACTGCCGAGCAATTGCTGCGTTTCGTGGAGACAGGAGGCAAGATTGTCTGTATCGACACCATACCTTACCAATCGTTAGGAAGGCCAGGCAACCATCAAAAAAATGATTCCCTTGTGAAGGCCACTATGGACAAGGTGATGCAGCACAAGGAACAATTTGTCTTCGTAGAGCCACCCAAAGAAGGCCTCATTCCTTGGTACGACAGCCTTCTGCACGTCCAAAAATTGCCGCATTACCTTGAAATCAAGAATCCCGACCCATTTGTCATGCAAAATCGCTACACCACTGATGACGGCAGCGAATTGATTCTGTTGAGCAATAGCCATCGTTATAATGCTCACCAAACCAAAATCACCTTCGATGAAGCGCTGACACATAAAAAACAAGCCCAAATCTGGGACTTGCAGACAGGCAAACGCTATGCCTTGCCTCTTGACAAGGATGGCAGCTATACCTTTGACTTGGGTCCTGTGGAGATGGTACTTGTCGTGTTCGAAAAATCTACGCCTATCGACCTCCCAATCTGGCAACCACTCCACACCATTACCGATACTTTACCCGCCACCGACATCTCAGACCACTGGGATGTGGCCCTGTGTCATAGCCTCTTAAAGGATACAATCAGTGCACATTTCGACACCTTGTTCGACCTGAAGGATAACGAGGCGTACCAGCATTTCTGCGGAACCATCGTTTATCACAAAACCATCAACTGCGGTAGAGACGGTGTGCACACCGTCTCTACAATCCTAAATCTAGGCCTAGTGGAAGGCGTTTCCGAAGTATTCGTTAACGGACAATCTGCTGGCGTACAGTATTTTGGTCGTAGAATCTACAATATCACCGATTACCTCCAAGAAGGCGAAAACGACCTTGAAGTCCGCGTGACCACCACCATGGGCAACTACCTCAAGACCTTCAGCCGAGAGGAGAACCCGACCACTTGGATATATGTGAACCATCCCAAAAGAGACCAACCTTTGCAACCCATGGGCTTGCGAGGGCCAGTCAGATTATATCATAACCCAGCCCCGTAGGGGCGCCAGACATTAAGCAGGCGGTGTTAACCCCTGCCATTAGCAAAACAACATAGTAAGACATAATATGAAAAAACACCTCCTAACCCTCTGCCTCTCCCTACTGATGGCCCTCCAAGCCACAGCGCAAGACCCCAAACCTACCTATAACGCCTCGAAGTTCGGCATCCGCAGCGACGGCGTCACCATGAACACTCGCAGCATCCAATTCGCCATCGACTGGATTGCTGAACAAGGCGGTGGCACCCTGCGTTTCTGGGTAGGCCGCTACCTGACAGGCAGCATCCATCTCAAATCCAATGTCACCATTGAACTGATGGAAGGCGCCGTGTTGGTGGGCAGCACCAACCCCTTCGACTACGACCGCCTCAACGCCACCAACGACCATGGCCTCATCCTCGCCGAAGGCGTCGAGAACATCCGACTCATCGGCGTCTATAACAGTGGTGGCGTCATCGAAGGACAAGGGCGAGAATTGGGCAACAATTGCACCGACCTCGTACACAAAGGCCTCATGAAAGACAAGCTGAGCAACGACCGTGTTGGCGAGGGATTCCGTCCCCGACTGCTGATTTTCAGAGAGTGTAAGAATGTGGAAGTCGACAATGTAACCTTCCGCAATGCCGCCAATTGGGTCACCATGTACGACCAATGCGAGAATGTCAAAGTCAACAACATACGCATCCAAAGCACTGCCTTCTGGAATAACGACGGCATCGACATCGTGGATTGTGACGGCTTCGTGCTGACCAACAGCTATATCGACGCGAGCGATGATGCCATTTGCCTCAAGTCACATAGTGCCAAGAAGTTGTGCCAAAATGTGGAAGTGCGTCACTGCACCGCCCGTAGCAGCGCGAGTGGCATCAAGTTCGGCACTATGGGTGCAGGCGGTTTCAAGAATGTGAGAATCATCGACAACACCGTTTATGACACCTACCGTAGTGCCATCACCATACAAAGCGTCGACGGCGGCATTTGCGAAAATATCCTCGTGGACTCACTCTATGCCACCAATGTGGGCAATGCCATCTACCTCAATGTCGGGGCACGACGCGACAAACAGAGCTTCATGGAAGGCATCACTATCCGAAACCTCTACTGCGAGGTGGCAGCCACCAAACCCGATGCGGGCTACGAATACGAAGGTCCCATCGAAGACCTGCCGCGCAACATCTCACCTTGTGGCATCATTGGACTGAAAGACAGCAAGATCAAAAATGTCAAATTAGAAAACATTGAAATTGTCTTCCCTGGTGGTGGCGACCCACATTATGCGCATGTCGGTCTTGATGAGTTGGACAAAGTGCCCGAGATGCCCAAAGCCTATCCCGAGTTCTCGCAACACATGGAGCTTCCTGCCTGGGGCTTCTTCATCCGCCATGTCGACGGCTTGACCATGCATAACATCAAACTGACCGCACTGAAAAAAGACTACCGCACTGCCATCGTGATGGATGATGTTAGCAACCATAATATCAGCAATCTAAGCGTGACAGAACCTGATAGCGAAACAAAAGAAGCCGTTTTTGAGCGAAAATAACCTAGTGACCTATATCCGCTTCTTAATCCATCCTAAAACGCCCTTCACCAAATCCTTCTCCTTCCAGCAGATGAACGCGAAGAACACCAATAGCAGCCCTGTGTTCACCACCAAGGTCCATACGGTGTTTTCGATGTGGATGTACTTTTGCGCGAAATACAAGGCCAAGGCAATAGCAAAATAAAGGAAAGCCGACTTCAAGTCGTATGGTATAGGAGCCTTTTTCTGCCCAACGAAATAGGACAACACCATGCAGGTGGCATAACCCGCAAAACCACCCCAGGCACAAGCCATATAGCCGTATTGAGGCACAAAGATGAAGTTAATGGCTAACAATACCGCGCAACCAATAGCACTGAAGATGGCTCCCCACCAAGTCTGGTCGGTGAGCTTGTACCAAAACGAAAGGTTGAAATAGATGCCCATAAAGATTTCGGCCATCATCACGATGGGAACCACCCGCAAACCTTCATGATAATCCGACCCAACGAGATACTTCAATAAAGGCATATACATCACCACGGCAAGGAAAGCCAGCAGCGTGAAGATAATGAAGTATTTCATCACCTTGGCTTGGGTCTCTTTGTCGGCAGTATCGCGTTTACCACCAAAAACAAAAGGCTCATAGGCATAGCGGAAAGCTTGTGTGATCATCGCCATAATCATCGCTATCTTGACACAAGCACCGTAAATACCGAGTTGCTCCTCCCCTTCGAGACCGGGAACAATTTTCTTGAAGACAATCTTGTCGGCCACCTGGTTGAGAATGCCAGCCAAACCCAAAAGCAGAATGGGCCAAGTATATTTCAGCATTTCTTTCAACAAGTTACGGTCGATGCCAGTGCGCAGTTTCTTGATTTCGGGAATAAATCCTAAAGTGACCAACACGGTGCAAATCAAGTTGGCGATGAAAATATAACCCACCTGATAGCTAGCATGATACCATTCCATCATGGAGGGATAGTGTTCTTTCAAGTAGGGCGCCAGATAGAAAATGAACAAGTTCAGCAACAAACTCATGATGATGAATGAGAGTTTCAGTGTCATGAACTTGAGGGGGCGATTCTCATAACGAAGCCGAGCAAAAAGGATGGACTGGAAAGCATCGAAGGCCACGATGATGGCCATAATTTCCACAAATTCGGGATGCAAGGCATAATCCAAGGCTCCGGCAATGGGTTTCAGGAACAACGATACCAGAATGAGGAAAACCAGGGAAACTAAGCCGACAGAAAGTCCAGCAGTAGAAAAAGCCTTATTGGGGTTGACATTCTCCTTGTTGGAGAAACGGAAGAAGGTGGTTTCCATACCAAAAGTAAGCAGGACAAGGAGCAAGGCTGTATAGGCATACAAGTTGGTGACAATGCCGTATCCTCCGGATTCGGCTGCCATTCTATGTGTGTGTATGGGCACCAGCAGGTAATTCAAGAATCTGCCGATGATGCTACTCAAGCCGTAAATGGCGGTTTGCTTCGCCAAGGAGCCTAATTTGTTTTCTGCCATGTGGATTGCTTTTGGTCTTTCAAGAACGCAAAATTACGCTTTATATTGACTCTATTTCAATTTTTCGGTAATTCAATAACAAACTCCGCCCCCTCCCCTTCCTGGCTTTCGAAGGAAATCATCCCACCAGCGGCCTGAACGATATTGTAGCTCAACGAGAGACCCACACCCGAGCCGCCTGACTTAGTGGTGAAGTTGGGCAGGAATATCTGGCTCTTATCCTCTTCCTTGATGCCTTTGCCATTGTCTTTCACGCTAATGATGAAAGCTGTCTTGGTGTTCTTAAGGCTGACATCAATTCGTCCATCGGGCTTTGAGCCTATGGCCTGTGTGGCATTCTTGATGAGGTTGCCGACAACACTGTTTAGGTTGGTCTTGTCGCCGTTATAAGTATGGTCTTTTGTTGGGTCGAAATCGTAATGGAATTCAATGTTTTCGGCATTGTCATAAAGACTTACGACGTTTTGGACCAGTTCGACCAAATCCAAAGGTGCTGGATGGTTCTCGGGCAACTTGGCATAGCGAGAGAATGATGATGCTATGTCTGAAAGGGCATCGATCTGTTCGATAAGCGTGTTGGTCGTACGTTGGATCTGCTCTGGCGTAGCTTTGCCATTATCGATGTTGCGTTGCAATAGTTGCACGCTGAGACGCATTGGTGTGAGCGAGTTCTTGATTTCGTGTGCCACCTGTCGTGCCACGCCTCTCCAAGCTGATTCGGCAGCAGTACGTTTCAGTTCGGCAGCGCTCTTCTCCAACTCCACGATGAGTTGGTTGTACTGCCCCACCAAAGCTCCAATTTCATCATCGCCTTTCCATTCAATGGGCTCGTTCTTTTGGCCGATTTTAATGTCCCCTAATTTATTCTGAATCAAGGCTAAAGGCCGTGTCAAACTCCGTGTGATGAGAAGAATGAATACCAAGGCGCCACCAAGCAGCACGACAATGATATTGAGATAGGTGAGGATGAAGTTACGGATTTCATTGTGCAAGTCGGTGGAACTCGAGAAATAAGGCGTGTTGAGATAAGCCAAAGTGCTGCCATTGGCATCGGTCAGCGGGATGTAAGCCGATTCGTATGTGCCTTTACCAAGATATTCAGTGTGTGTGAAAAAGAGGTCTTTATTGCGGCTCAAACTATTGTATGCTTCCGCATTCATTATAGGAGCCTGCAGGTTGAGTTCGTTGATTTCAGGACGGGTCGTGGCCAATAACTGACCATCGAGTTGGTAGAGGTTCAAGTCGGTAAAGAAGGTGTTAGCATAGTGATGCAAGATGTCGGTCCAAGTATCTTTCGACGCAGTTCGCATCAGGGTGGCAAAGTCAAGATTGTTGCACATCTCAAGAGAGAGCGTTCGGGTGGTTTCAAACTGGGCATCGGTGGTGTTTTGGTTGTAGAGTGTGCGCATATAAAGCACCGACACGGGACCGATAGCAACAAATGAAATGCCCAAAGTCAGCAAGACCACGGCCTGTAAACGCCAACGTAAACTACTATTGCGCCATCTTTGATACTCTTTGGGTCTGGCCAACCAAACTATAAGCAAATAAAGCAAAGAAAGACCGAGGAAGAATATGGCAAAGGGTGCTGTCTTTTGCGAAAAACTACGTGTAGGTGTGCTGATGACAACCGAATTGTTTTCACTGTCAATGAGAGCATAATGTTTGAATTTGCTGCTGAAAGTGAACTCGTGGTCTTTGACTTTCAGGCTGTTCAGGAAGTTGGGATAGACATAGCGACCGTATTTATAAACCAAGAGATTCCCTCTATAACTGGCCACCGAATAGTCGTATGGCTTTGAGCTGTTGGATTCTTTTAGCAGTTGAGGAAATCCGAAACCTTCAGGTGCGATAGGCTTATAAAACTCAAAATAAAGCGCTTTCCTTAAGGTATCTTTTGTAATGTCAATTCGAGCCAAGTAATTGGGATCCAAGGTATAATAATCCATGAAATAGAGATTGTTCCCTACCCTTTCGTTTTTGTTGTTGGCCAACTTATCCCTGAAGTAGCTGTCGCACACAGTGACAAAGCCCTCTGGCTGGATGGTGATCTCCTCTCCTGGCGCACAAAGGGTTAACGTGGTCGAGTAAGCTTTCATGGTCTCATCGAAAAGCAAGTCCTTGGAATAACCAAGGATGACATCAGCCAGCACGTTGCTTTCAGCAAACAGCATGTCTCTCAAAGTAGTGTCGAACTTCATCTGTAGGGCAAAATGTTCATAACAGCTCTCGAAGGCCGTATCGCGTTTCTCCATCAGGTTTTGGGCCTGTTGCCGCATTTGCTCGTTTTCATTCCTGACCCCAATTCGATAATAGACATATGTACTGATCAAGGAAACCAAAAGGATTACGATGATTCCGATTTCCACACTATGCGACTTCTTCCAGTCCTTTGACTGCGACTCTCTTTGCTTTCCATAGGCCAAAATCAGTCCTACAATCACCAGCAAAAGGGAAGGCAAAGGCCATAAATACCTAAATGGTTCTTTCAATTTCAGGGTTCCATCAATTTGGTATATGCCCAAAACTTTGCCCTCGCCATTTACCAAAGGTATTCCTTTGTCATTGTCCAAAAACCTAATATCAGTATTGATGAACCAAGGAAAGCTTGGGGTTGTGTTTTCAAAATAGGGATTGTCAATCTGATAAGTGGTGTTGACCAATTTGTAAATGTAATAGGTCATGTTGTCACTTTCATACGACTTCACATAATAGTTGCCCGAAAGTAAGGAACAGATGGTGTCGTGCCCAACCTCAACTTTACGCTTCAACAATTTTGGATTGACATCATTACGGTTCCAATAGACCAAAGTGTCGTTCATAAAGATAGTCAAACCCGTCTGACGCTTTTCCAGTTCATTAAAATTAAGACCTCCTTGGATTTGCAACTGCATTTCCTTGTCCATACCCAAAACCGACTTTCTGATGCTCCGGTTCAAAAAACCCGGTTTCAAGGAAAGGTAAAAGAACAACCCAAGCGTCACCATCAAGACAACGCCAATCACACATAATAGCAAACCGGTTTTCTTTATTCTTTTACTTTTCATCTAGCCTTTATGTTAAAACTAAAGAATTTTCTTGATATTGTGCAAGTTATAAAAAGTTCCGTGTAAGGAGTTTTCAAGCCACCAACTATATCATCATATAAAAACCAAGCAAAATGGCTTAAACAGGCTAAAAATAGGCAAATTTTCAATTTCTCATTTTCTTCTCAAAAACGTAGACCAAACTCGACCACTCTTCTGAACGCCTCGCTTTGCAATTTGAAATCCATCCCCGATACACTCCTCTAATCAAAGGCAAGGAATGCAGTTTGTATTGTTCACTCATATACGAGATGTAATAGGCATCCCATCTCAGTTTATCCATCTTAATTAGTTCCAAACCACTGGTTTTGAATATTTTAGTCAGCGTGGTCTTGTTAAAATGATTCAAATGTCGCGGCACGTCGTAGGCAGCCCATAGTTCTTTGTAATATTGACCATCGTACGATTTGTAATTTGGCAAAGCAATAACAACACGACCATTAGGCTTAATGAGACGACGCAACTGCTCAACCTGCCATTTCAAATCATCTACATGTTCGAGCACATGCCACATCGTAATCAAATCAAAACACCCATCAGACATATTCTCCAACTCTTCGCTCGAAAAGATCTCGCCCCGCATTCTTTTTTTCGCTATGGCCTTCGCATCCTCCGATGGCTCCACACCAGTACATTCCCAACCATGCATTTCGGCAGTGTGCAAAAAGTCACCGACCCCGCAGCCAATATCCAACAGTTTTCCGACATTCAAGCCATTTGTGGCAAGTTTGTACTTATGCTTTAGATTTACCTTTTTCACCCTTTCATAAACCTTTGGAATAAAGCCTTTCGTATTCTCCTGATGGCTGTAATACTCTTCGGATTTATAATAGGCTCCTATTTGGTCTTTACTTGGGCGAGGCATGGTATAGAGCAAGCCGCAATTTAGACATTCACAAATATAAAAGTCTTCTTTGGTGAGAAATTCATCTCTCAACCAAAGATTGATCTGTGCTTTATCAGAGCCGCACCACGGACATTTATTGTTCATTTCTTCAATGTTTCATGTGAAACAATCTCGTTATCTCCCTAGAAATATAGCCAACACATTGATGTCGGCTGGCGAAATCCCGCTGATTCTTGAAGCTTGCCCCAGGGTTTCCGGTTTGTAGCGATTCAGTTTTTCACGGCATTCGTATGATAGTGATTGAATGGTATGGTAATCGAAATCTTTTGGAAGTTTGATGTACTCCAAACGATTAAGTTTTTCGGCCAATTCGTTCTCCTTTTGGATATAACTGTCATACTTGATTTGTATTTCAGCCTCTTCTAAACACTCCTTAGTAAATCTGTCACTTTCTCTAAACCGCTCAAGCGAGGATAAAACACCAATCATATCAGAAAGACCAATTTGAGGACGCAACAGCAAATACGACAACTTGGTTTTTTGTTCGATCCTTGAACTCCCATTCTGCTCCAACAGACCGTTGGTTTCATCCGAATAGGCGTAGGTTTCATTCAAAAACGACTTAATCTCTTCCACCTTTTGTCGTTTCATCAGGTATTTTTGATATCGATCTTCCTTGGCCAATCCGAGTTGATACGACAATTCAGTCAAACGAGCATCGGCGTTATCTTGACGCAATAAAATACGATATTCTGCTCGGCTCGTGAACATCCGATAAGGTTCATCGACACCCTTGGTGATAAGGTCATCGATGAGCACGCCGATATAAGCCTCAGTTCTTGACAACACCAAAGGTTGTGTGTCCTGTAACGCCAAACTCGCATTGATCCCAGCCATCATACCTTGGCAAGCGGCTTCTTCATAACCTGTGGTTCCGTTGATTTGTCCTGCAAAATAGAGTCCGTGGACAAGCCTGGTTTCTAAAGAATGATGCAACTGTTCAGGTGGAAAATAATCGTATTCGATGGCATAACCTGGCCGATAGATTTTGGCATTTTCGAAACCTTCAATTTGTCGCAAGGCCTCGTATTGGATATAATCCGGCAAGGAGGAACTGAAGCCATTGAGATAGTATTCTTCGGTGGTCCAACCTTCGGGTTCCACAAAGAGTTGGTGACTATCTTTACCGGCAAAACGTTCGATTTTGTCCTCAATACTGGGGCAATATCTTGGCCCCACGCCTTTGATTCTGCCATTGAACATAGGCGAATATTTGAACCCTTTCCGCAGCGTTTCGTGAACTTTTAAAGAGGTATGTGCAATCCAGCAACTTCTTTGTTTACCAATCCTGAAAGGTTCAGTATAGGAGAAACCCACCACTTCATCATCTCCTTTTTGTTCGATAAGTTTGCTGAAATCTATCGTTCGGCCATCGATTCTGACAGGCGTTCCTGTCTTCAAGCGTTTGACCTCGAAACCGAGTTCTTTGAGCTGCTCACTGATGCCATGACTGGCCACCTCACCCATTCTGCCCCCCGAGAAATGTTGTTCACCAATATGAATCAAACCATTCAAAAATGTTCCATTAGTGAGAACAACCGCCTTACTTTCAATCTCACCACCCATCATTGTCTTAACACCCTTCACTTGGTCGCCGTCAAAAAGAAGCCCTATCACCGTGTCTTGCCAAAAGTCGACATTGGGCGTCTTTTCCAACATACTGCGCCATTCAGCCGAAAACATCATCTTGTCGCTCTGGCACCTTGGACTCCACATAGCGGGACCTTTCGACTTGTTGAGCATCCTAAATTGGATCATAGTACGGTCGCTGACAATGCCAGAATAACCACCCATGGCATCGATTTCGCGCACAATTTGTCCCTTGGCAATGCCACCCATGGCGGGATTGCACGACATGGAGGCAAACAGGCGCAAATCCATAGTGACAAGCAAAACTTTGCTGCCCATGTTGGCCGCTGACGCAGCTGCTTCACAGCCCGCGTGACCCGCGCCTACAACAATGATATCATACGGTTCAAAATACATCTTGCGTCAGTGTTTCACGGGAAACAATTGTTTTATCTTTTTGATTATCAATATTATAAATAACTTATTCATTTATTACGGGCCCTTCGACAGGCTCAGGAACCCTTAACTCTCGAAAGAGCTAAGGCCGTTGAGCTTGTCGAAACGCCGACTCTAACAGTTTTAACGCTTCTTCCTCTTTTTCTCTCATCTCTTTCTCCTCTTCATCCGTCAAGTCATCAAATCCGATAAGATGCAATACACCATGGATAATGACGCGATGTAATTCGCTCTCATAGCTGCGACCAAATGTCTCGGCATTCTCCTTGATCCGGTCGATACTGATGCAAAACTCACTCGAAAGTACCGTCTCGCATTCCGTCAACGGGAAGGTCACAATGTCGGTGTAGAAATCATGGCCAAGACGCTCTTTATTGATTTCAAGCAGTTTCTCATCGCTGCAAAAATAGTAGTACAACTCCCCTACGGTCTTACCATGCTTTTCGACAACCTCACCAATCCAAGCTTTGACGCGCTGTGGCTCAATGGGCGGCATTTCCACATCCAAAGTACTGAATCTTATCATCTTAATGCGTGTTTTTCTTCAAGTAATACTCGTTGATCTTATCTTTGTAGTAAGGAGCATATTCGATCGGATTGCTGCGTAGGAACTCCTGGTTTTTCTTGAGCGACTGTTCATAAAGATAATCGTCAATCCTGCGGTCGAAATGCGAACCTTTGTACTCGTTCGACTTGCGTTTCTCTTCTTGCTCGCGTTTCTCCTGCGCTTTTTGCGACTCCAACATTCTGGACTCAATGCGTTGGCTGCGCTCAATCATCTGATGGTTGATCTTTTTGTTCACCAACTCCTCCTCCAACTTCTCCATATCCTTGATAATCTCATTCAAGCCATCATCGCCAATTTGCCCGTTTTCTTTCATATCATTAAGCATCTGCTGCATACCTTGACGCAACATTTCCTGCTCGGCAGCCATACGGGCAAATTCCTCACTCATTGAGTTAGGTGTCTGCTGCCCTGATTCCATTTGTTGCTGCATTTTCTGTAATTGATCGCTCAACTGTTGCTGCAACTGCTGCATCTTCTGCATGCTCTGTCCTTGACCCGGCTTGGGCATGGGACACGACATCGGCATACCCATGGCATTCATACTGTTCTCCATATTCTCCAATGACTCAGCCAGCATCAACGCCAAATTGTTCATCGACATCATGGCAGTCTGCTGATGGCGCACGGCTTGCGAAAGTTTTAAGTCATTGAGGTATTTCATCGCGTTTTCAGTCTGATTCTCAATGGTATGCAGCTCATCAAAGACAAAATTTTGAATCGATGGCTGGCGCAAAGCCATACTACGCAGCGAGTCACGGACCATAATGAAATTGTCGGCCACTTCCTTTTGATGGATAATCTTTTCAACCAAAGACGGGTCATCGGAACGCATTTTACCAATTTCGGTCATCAAGTCTTCCTGCTCGTGCGAGGCATGGACCACATTTTCGAGCAAAATGCGCAGCAAATGGGCATCCTCTGCCATTTGTTGCATACCTTGCATCTGCATTTGCATCATCATCTGGTTGGCCATCTGCTGCATCTTTTGACCGGCATTCTGCTTCTTCTGCTGTGATTGTTGTTGTTGACTGTTCTGCTCGTTTTGCATGGCATCTTGCAGGTCTTGGTCGATGCTTTCTTGCATCTCCTCGTCTTTCTGCATGTCGAAAGGCTGTTGCAGATCTTGGTTTTTCTCCAACAGTTTATCAAGCTCTTCCATCATCTTGTCGAATTCCTCTTTGGCTTCCTCGGCCGATTTTTGGTCGCTCTCCTCCCCTGCTTTATTCTGATTTTCAGCCTCTTGGTTTTTCAACTCCTCTCCCAGTTTGTCCAATTTATTGGCCAAATCGTTGAGGTCTTTCTCCATTTTCAGCTGTTCAAGAAGCGCCAAATTACGGTCAAGCAGTTCCTGCATCGACTGATTGTTTTTCTTGATGTTCTGCATCATTTGTTGCATCTGCTCGCGCGGCATTTCCTCAAGCAACTTGTCAATCTGCTCCATCATCTTTTTCAACTCTTCGGGAATCACTTCATCGAAAAGTTTGTTGATTTGTTCCTGCTTCTTGATGAGGTCTTCGTTGCCCAAGTCGTGCTCTTTCATGAAGTCCTCAAGTTTATTTTGTTCTTCTTGCAACTTGTTCCATTCGTCCTGAATCTGTTGCTGCTTCTCCAACAGGTCTTTCATCTTTTCCTTGTCCGACCAATCCAAATCTTTTTTCTGGATGAGGTCTTGCAGCATCTTTTCGATTTCGTCTTGCAACTTGTCAGCCTCTTGTGACTTCTCCTGCAGGCGTTCCATGATGTCTTCCGACTGCAGGTCAGCAATGCTGTCTAAGGCACTTTCGGAAGGTTTATAATAGGTGAAAGTTTCCGAGCGTTTCGACTTGGGCCCGTGGAAACCGTCGTTGTCCCACACCTCGAAATAGACTTCCATATTTTGTCCCGCCATAATGCCCAGGCTATCCATGTTGAAGCTGTAGAAGAACGAGGTGCGGGTCTGCTTGAGATCCAACGCGACCGTCTTGACGATTTTCTTTTCGATAGGTTCCTTGACAATGCAGTTGAAGGTGAGTTTGCTGAAACCATAGTCATCGGTGACAAGACCCGAGTAATACACATCGGTGGAGAGTTGCTCATCGAACGACTCCACACGGATGTCGGGATAGGCATCAGGCAACACATCGATAGAGAAGGGGAGGGGCTCTATACTATTGTTCCAAGCGTTTTGCACCTGCACTTCAAACTTGGTGGACTGTGCCGCTACGAATTGGTATTCAAAATTGTCATCGGTTGCGGTCAAGTCGGTGGTCAGTGAATCGCGGGTGACGGAAATATGCTCAGTGTCTCGGGTGGTAAAGCTAAAGGTGAGTTTTGTGCCTTGCGGGACGATGAGTCGCGTCTTGGCATCCAAGGTCTCGTTGGTGCGGTGTATATAAGAGGGATAGTTTAACTCGCAGCGATAGGAGAGTAGGGTTGGGTTGGGATGCACCGTGATATGCAATGGACGGCTAGTGTATTCGCCTCCGATGACATTAAAGGTCAAATCGTTGAAGAGGTTCTTGAAAGTGTAACTGAAATCGTTGGCCGAGCCTTTGGTCATCAGTTGTTGACCCAGTTCGCTTTTCACATAGAAGGCATCGGGGATACGGTCGCCGGTAACGCGGATGTTGAACTTCACTTCCTTGCCTTGGGTGGTCTCAATCTCGTCCTGTTCGATTTCCACCTGATAGGGGAGGGGCTTCTCGAAATGCTGCTCGTAGTTGACGATGCGCTGCGTGGGGTGCACAGCAAACGAAGGCAGAAACACCATCAAGGCAATTAATATAAGGAGCGAACCGAAAAAGATGCCGAGATACTTCAAGTTACTTCGCAAGTCGACGGCATCAGAAAAGCGGATAGGGGAGAGGCGGGCACTACGCTGCTCGATGGTAGCTGCCAACAGGGCATTGTCTTCAGAGGTCCCTGAGCCCGTTGAAGTTAAGGTCCCTGAGCCCGTCGAAGTTAAGGTCCCTGAGCCCGTCGAAGGGCCGACCTTATTTTTTGAGGCCTCCATCTGGTTGCTCAACTGTATTGTGTTCAACAGCTTATCCTTGATTTCAGGGAAAAACTTACCAATCAGCACCGAGGCTTGTTCCACCGACATCTTCTTTCGGAATCGGATGAGGTTAACAAGCGGAATAAGAAAATGATACACCAAAACAAAACCGCTACCAGCCAGCAAAAACAGGAAGAGCACGAAGCGACCTTTGGGCGGGAACCAAGAGAAATACTCCAACCCATTGATGAGCAGATAGAAGACAATCCAAAGCACGGCGCCCACCAATACGCCTTGTATCAGACGGTTAAGGTAGTACTTCCGCGTGAAGCCTTCGATTTTCTCTATCAATTTGTTTGGTGCAGACATACCCAATATAGAATGAGCCGCAAAGATACACAAAAAAAGAGTTCCGTGTGCGGAACTCTATTTTTGTATCCTGAGCCACATGTCGGACTCGAACCAACGACCTACGCATTACGAATGCGTTGCTCTACCAACTGAGCTAAAGTGGCCTCTCATTTCCCCCTTCTAAGGGGGCAGGGGGATTAAAGCGGCTGCAAAAATAGGAATAATTCATGAAACAGAGCCAATTTTTTTCAAAAAAGTAGGTTTTTAGAATTGCTTCGCAAGAAATCCAAATAAAATCATTTTAAAATCTATTGAAAATCAATGACATAAAAATTATTTACCGACAAATGCAATAAATAAACTAATTTTTTAGTTGTATATTCAAAACAATCTATATATTTGCAGCGTCAAGACAAACCAAAATGGCTATCAAACGACACATAGTATTATTAATGATGATGGGATTATTCACCTCATGCGCGACTCAACGAGCCAAGTATGTGACTTATGTTCCTGATTCGGCGGTCGTATTTGAAGCAATCAAGGCCGAAATACAATATCTTGACATTCCCAAAGACAATAAAATCGAGGTACTCTCGCTGACCAACTGTGGTCTTGACCGGATTCCTTCGAGCATCAAGCATTGCAAGCATCTGCAAAGGTTGAACTTGGAAGGGAACCAAATCCGACACATCCCCAGATGGCTCAGCTCACTGGATAGCCTTGAGGAAATCAACTTGAACTTCAACAAACTGAATTTGAAAAGACGTGATATCCGTCGACTGTCGAAAGTAGAAGATGTTCTGTTGGCAGGCAATGGCATCAAGAAACTCCCCGACAATGTTGGTGTGCTACGATGCGAAAGCCTTAACCTGTCAAAGAACCAACTCAGCACCTTGCCCAAGTCGTTTGCAGAACTGAAACAAGCCAGATACTTGATTTTCTATGACAACGCGTTTGAGACTATCCCAGAGGAATTGGCCGGTTTCAAGAATTTGAAACACCTGGATTTCTATAAGAACAAGATCACGGAAATTCCTGATTTCATTGGCGACATGGATAACCTGCAACAACTTTTCTTGTCGTTCAACCAAATCGAGAAAATCCCAGACACCTTGAGCAACTTGAAACGCCTGAAGTTTTTCTATATCCACCACAACGAATTGCATTTCATTCCAGAATGGATTACGGAGATGGATTCCATCGAAAGGTTTGGCGTAGGTTTCAACCATTTGTTGGATTTGCCCGACTTGTCGAAAATGAAGTCGCTTTACGAATTCGACGCCGAACACAACCTGCTGGAGCACTTCCCATGGGAACTCGTGGAAAAACCTGACATGGAGATACTCATTCTGCGCGACAACGACTTCAACCTGTCCAACGAGGAAAAAATGCGACTCATCAAAGCAAGCAAAAAAATGAACATCAATTATTAATAAACACGAATTACCACGAACGATATGAAATAATTTATGAAACAATTCGTGAACATTTTCTGATAATTAGTGTTGAAAAACAATCATTTACAATTTATTTCATCAAAAATACAATAAAATAACTAAAAAATTAGTTGTATATTCAAAATAATCTATATATTTGCAGCGTTAAACCTATAAAAACGGAGGAAAAAATG
>JAFRRE010000025.1 GCA_017428285.1 Bacteroidales bacterium
AGGTCTTGGAGATGTTCGTCTCAATATCGGCGGCACTAGCGCCTGGGTAGGAGGTCATCACCATGATGAAGTTGGTCTCCATGTTGGGGAACTGGTTGATGGAGAGGTTCATCAGGGAGAAGATACCGAAAATGGCGATGGCGACGAATATCAAGGCTGTCGTCACCGGATTATTGACTGCTGTTCTTTGTAGACTCATCTTTCGTTTGTTTAATTGTTTGATGTTGAATTGTTTAATTGTTTTTCGATGACGCGTAGCAACAACACTTCAACAATTAAACAATCAACAATGCAACATTTATTTCACAGTAACACTCACTCCGTCCTTCAATCTCACCTGTCCTTCGGTGACGATTCGGTCGCCTTCGTTGAGGCCGCTGATGATCTCGTAACGGTCGCCAAGGCGCACACCGAGTTCAACCAAGGTGTATTTCACCGTGTTGTCGGGTTGCAGCACATACACGAAACGCTCGCCCGAACCCACTTGTTTCACCACTGCAACGTCAGGGATGACCACATGGTGGTTGGTGCCGAAGGTGGCAGTCACGCGGGCGAACATTCCAGGACGAAGTCTTTGGTCGTCGTTTTGGCAGATGATCTCGACGGGGAAGGTGTGTGTGGCGGAGCTGATGGTGGGATAGATGAGATGTACCTTCCCTTTGAAGGTCTCGCCTGGGTAGGATTCGGTCTCGATGTCGAGCTCCATGCCTGTGTTCACTTGTGTGAAGAGGCTTTCCGACACGTTGATAAGCATCTTGACGGGCTGGATTTGTTGCACCACGAAGATGGGTTGGGCCATGCTGTACATGTCGCCCTTGTCGTAGTTGCGGGCGGTCACCACACCATTGATGGGGCTTCTCAAATAGGTGTTCTCGGCTAAGTTCTCGTAGGTCTTTTTCGTGACGTTGAGTCCAAGTCGTGCCATGTCGTAGTCTGACTGCGAAACGGCACCGATGTTGTAAAGCTCGGTGAGGCGTGCCAGTTCTGTCGAGTCGTTGACGTATTGCATCCGTGTCTTGGCCAAGTTCACGTCATCCATGGTGGCCAAAAGCTGTCCTTTGTGCACTTTCTGTCCCACTTCGGCTTTGATGCTCACAATGCGGCCTGCTGTCTGCGAGACAATGTTATTCGTGGCGAAAGGCTCAATGTTAGAGGTGAAAGTGTTCGTGACATCGACATCTTCTGCTTGTGCAGTGATAACGCTGACGACCGGGGCGGCCTTTTGAGCGGCTTGTCCCGTTGTGGTAGTTGATGTGTCTTTTTGCCCGCAAGCCGTCATCAAAGCGGCAATGGCAAGAGTGATAAGGGTAAGTTTGGTGTATTTCATTGATTTGTATTTAATATTCAAAAATTCAAGATTCAAAATTCAAGATTCAAGATTCAAAATTCAAAATTAGCTTTCAGCTTTCAGCAATCAGCTTTCAGCTTGCAACAACTGAGCTGATAGCTGACGGCTGATGGCTGACAGCTTTATTCTTCTTTTCCAATCAGTTCATCCAATGAGGCCTTAGTGACCATGAAGTTATAAACGGCTTGGGCCTGTGTGAGTTGTGCTTGTTGCAAAGCCAGTTGTGCATCGTTGAGTTCCACCAAAGTGGCCTTTCCAACTTCGTACATCTTTTCGGAGATGTCGTAGCTCTTTTGGGCAATTTCCACCGTAGCCTCAGCGGCTTGATAGTTTTTGATGCAAAGTGCCATCTGGTCGTTGTAGTTACGGATGCCGATACGCAGGTTGCGTTCGGTGTCTTCGCGCTGCAGGTCAAGCATGTTCTTGTTAATCTTGCTCTGCTTGATACTATAGTGTTTTTGGAAGCCATCGAAGATGGGAATGCTAAGGCTTACCGCTGCCGTCGAAGAGGGGAACCAACGCAGTTCCTCATCACCCATGGCACTATAGTTGTAGTTGATACTGGCGGCAAGGGTGGGCAGGTATTGTTTCTTCTGCATTCTGATGGTCGACTCAAGCATGCGGCCTTGGATGCCCAGCTGCAACAAAGAGCTGTTGTTGCTGAGGTCTTCTTCCGAAACGTATGGTGTGAGCATTTGCGCAGTGTAGTCGTTCAGGTCGCCGACCACTTCAACGTCGGTGTCGAGGTCGATGCCCATGACTGCCTTAAGTTGCCAGGTGGCCAACATCACTGCGTTTTCGGCACTTGACACATTAGGCTCGGCATTCATCATCGTGACTTGGGCGCGCAGGTGTTCCACTTCTGAGGCCTTACCTACGTTGAACCGTTGCAGTGTCTTCTCATAGTTTTTCTGGGCGTTTTCATACACATTTGCAACCACCTCATGTGACTTTTGGGCCAGTAGCACGGCATAAAAGGCTTGCTTCACCTGCTTCACCAATGCGATTTTCGATGAGCGGGCTTGTTCAACTGCGAGTTCCACGTCCATGCCCGACAGCTTCAGGCTTTCCCAGAGTTGGGCGTTCACGATAGGCATGCTGGCCGTAGCGGTGGCATTGATGCTATTGTCGCGGCCCACCTTAATCTCCATGGCTTGACCGCCCATGTCCATCACCATCACTTGTTTCTTTAGCGTGCGTTGATAGGAACCATTTGCGCTGATGTTAGGATACAAAGCTGAATAGCTGCCTTTCTCAGCGTAGCCGCTCTTCTCAACGGTCATGTCGGCAATCTTGACGGTGTTGCTTTCAGATAAGGCTATCTCCAAAGCTTGGTCAAGGGTGAGGCGCAAAGTCTCTGAGCCCTGACCTTGTCGAAGGGCCGAAGAGTCGTCTTGTGCCGACAGCATCATTGGGGCGATGATTATCGTTGTAATAGCTAAAAATTTAAAAATCAGTCTTTTCATAGATTGTTCGCTCTGTGAGTCTTTACATTTTATTAATAAGGTGCAAAAGTAGGAATAATTGCGTTTGGTTTGACGGAGATTTCGATGAAATATTATGTTGGAAGGCGGTTTTTATTCCAAATCGCCCGACATTTCAATCAAATGCACGATTTTGTCGATTAAGACGAAGCGATTCTTGGTTGAGTTTTTATGTCTTTTCGTTGAAAACCAGTTGGCATTCTAAGGATTCATATTATTTTTGCATTCAAATTCGAAGAGATGAAGAAACGATCGTTGCCAGCCCTGTCGACTTTGCCGACCGCCAACCTTGACTTGTTGGAACGCCTCTACAAATGGGGTGTGGTGTGGATGGTGCTGTTCGTTATCTTCTTTGCGGTGCACTCCAACGGCAATTACCTCTTCCGTGCTGCCAGTTCGCTCTGTTTTGTGGGCATGGTGGCACTATCGGTGCTCTTTATCAATAAAGTGCTGATCGAGTATTTGCTGAAAAAGAGCAGGCTGGTGTTTTTCATCCTGATGTCGCTTTTGGCGATACCGCTATGGTCGGTTTCCTCAGTTGCTATCGATGCTTGTCTACTTCATTTTATCTCAGGAGAAGAGTTTGCAGAGATCTTTGATTTTCCGCGATTTATGGTGGCTTTTTTGGTTCGTTTGATATGGTTTATTGCTGCCTATGCACTTGTGGTGATTTTCTTTTATCAACGCAAGGAGAATGAAGAGAAAATCATTTCCGACCAGCTGAAAAGTGAGAAGCTCGCCATGGAGCTTCGCTATCTGAAGTCGCAGATCAATCCACATTTTCTTTTCAATGCCTTAAATAACATTTACTCAATGGTTTACACCCATGATGACAATGCTGCTGACGGTGTGCTGAAACTCTCTGAGATGTTACGTTATGTGTTGGTAGACTGTCAGGCCGAGATTATTCCTTTAAGCAAGGAAATCAATTACATAGAGAACTTCATCGACTTTCAGATGATGCGAATGGGAGGCGAGCGTGATGTGGTGTTGGAGCAGGATATTGAAAAGGAGGACTTCATGATTGCGCCTATGCTGTTGCAGCCCATCATCGAGAATTGTTTCAAATACAGTCGCCTGGAGACCCATCCCGAAGGCTATGTGCACATTAGTATCCACCAGTCGGGCAGCAGTTTTCGCTTTGTGGCGGAAAACACGGTTGCATCCAATGCCTTGCCGTTTGTGGGCAAAAAGGGAGCGGAGGAAAAGTCGGGTATAGGCCAAAAGAATGTGCAACAACGTCTGATGCTTCACTATGGTGAGAGCTATAACTTTGATATTGAACAAGATAATGGAATCTATAAGGTCAAGATTGAACTATGAAAGAGAAATACAATGTGGTCATCGTGGATGACGAGTTTCTGGCCCAAAAACTGTTGCAGGACTATGTCTCGAAGGTGGATTCGCTGCAAATTGTTGCCGTCTGTTCCAATGCTTTCGAGGCTATGAATGCCTTGAAAAACCATCAGGTTGACATCATGTTCCTCGACATTCAGATGCCTGACTTGACGGGTTTGGAACTGGTGAAGAGCTTGGAACACAAGCCGGCCATCATCTTCACCACGGCTTATTCGGAATATGCCGTCGATGCGTTCAACCTCTCTGTGGTCGACTATCTGTTGAAGCCTTTCGACTTCCCGCGATTCTTCCAAGCCGTCTGCAAGGCCATTGGCAGCGACCAGCCTGTGGTGAGCACCGTAGACAAACCGCGTGACAGCGTCAGCCGTTCCAACGACTTCATCACCGTAAAGGCAGACTATAAGCTATATAAAATTAACTATGATGACTTGCTCTTTATCGAAGGTCAACACGAATATGTGACTTTCCATACCACCCAGCGTCGCATCACCGCCTTGTTTGCTTTGAAAGATTTGGAGGAAATACTGCCAAAGGACAAGTTCGTCCGTGTCCACAAGTCGTATATCGTATCTTTCAAGCATATCCAGGACTTGGACAAGTCGGATGTTACCGTTGCTGGCAACAAGGTGCCGGTTGGTGCCAGCTATCGCGATGAGCTTTTGGCGAGATTGCAGTAAAAAATTTCAAATTTTTGGCAAAGCAAAGAAAAAAATGTATATTTGCAGCCTAAACCAACTTTAAAAACAGAAAATTATGGGTAAATTTGAAATTAAAACAAGAAAGAACGGCGAATTCCAGTTCAATCTGAAGGCCACTAATGGTCAAGTCATCCTCACCAGCGAAGGCTATAAAACCAAGGCTTCGTGCCTCAACGGAGTGGAATCCGTAAAGAAAAACAGTCAAGACCAAAAGCGTTTCGAAATCAAGGAAGCCTCCAATGGCAAACCGTATTTCAACTTGATGGCTTCCAATGGACAAATCATTGGTTCGAGCCAGATGTATGCCAACCAAGTGAACATGAAGAATGGCATCGCATCGGTGATGAAGAACGCTCCCGAGGCTCCCATTGTCGATTTGACTGAAGAATAAGCATGGCTTGACTGAGAGTTTGAGAAAGGAACGGCGAGGAGTCGTTCCTTTTTTGAATGATAAACCTAAACAGATAGGAGGGAAGAACGATGAGATGTCCAAAATGTGGAAGTAGGAATATCACAGTGGAAAGACGAGGCTTTAGCTGGAGAAATGGAATTCTCGGTTCGCTGTTCTTTGGCGACAACGGCTTTTTGGCAGGCTTTTTGGGCAGTAATAATCATGTTTGCGAATGTCAGCATTGCGGTTTTGAGTGGACAATTGAAGATTAGGTGAGGTTATTTCCGGTTTTTGTCACTTATATCTTGTTGTAATTCAGCGCATAAAATAAAAACATCAAAAAAAGTGACAAAAATCGCTTGCGGGTATCGGAAAAAAGCCTACTTTTGCACCGCAATTCAACGCCGAGGAGAGGTGGGTGAGTGGCTGAAACCAACAGTTTGCTAAACTGTCGTATCCAGCAATGGGTACCGGGGGTTCGAATCCCCCCTTCTCCGCGAAAGAAGGAAGACGATGAAGA
>JAFRRE010000026.1 GCA_017428285.1 Bacteroidales bacterium
CACCTTGGCCAAAAATTGGGAGAAGTCCTCGACGTAGTTGTTTTGGATGATAAACTCCTCCAAACCAAAGCTGGATGTTTCAAGGCCGATAAACTCACGGCTATCCAAATTCTTGAACCACAGCATGGAATTGACAAACAGCATCAACTTGACAATATAATGATCTTGTGGCAAGGGATAGGAAGCCATGATGAAGTTGATGACAGAAACGCTATTCACATTCTGCTTGAAGTTCTCTTTGACCGTGCTGTCAATCTTGAATTGTTCATTATCAATCTCGAAAAAAGCGGCATCTTTCTTGAACACCAATTTGTGGTTCACCACTAACGATTCTGTAACAAGCAATCCAGCAGAGTTCTTTGAATATTGATATTCCAGAAGGTCATCGCCAAACTTGAAGACGTATTCAAATTCCACCGGAGCTTGGGGATTGCCTGTATACACGAAGTTGGAATAATAATCATTTTTTTTCCATTTCGAGGAAAGATGATTTTCTATGTCAAAGATAGCCAATGCAAAGTTTGACTTTCCTGACCCATTGGGGCCATAGACAATGCCATTCTTGACAATGCCATCCCTTACGGCGTTTTTATTGAACTCATAATTATTAGGATGCGACAAGTCCCATTCTATCCTTTCAACGAATCCTCGAAAATTTTTTACGGCAAATTTGACTAACATGACGTTTTATACTTTAATCACGTTGCAAAAATAATAATTTTTTTGAATCGCCGTAATTTTTTTACAGAAAAAACAACCTGTGTTTGGTGTCTGTAAATCAGGATATAAACGAAGGGAAGTAATGATGAAAAATAATTTGTCATTATTTATATTTTTTAACTAATCCAACGAAAGATTTTTGTAGAAAATTTAGAGGATTTTTTATTTCTTTGCATCTACAAACAAATCAAAATCAATATGAAACACACCATTCTGATTTTCGCCGCCGTCGTTTTATTGACTGGCTGCAACAAGACTACAAAAACTAACAAGGATATGAACACATTGACATTCAACGAGCAGCAGGCGGCGGCAATGTCGGCCATCGCCTGCTACGAGGCGCAGGGCGACCAAGCGTCGTTAGCCACCGCCATCAACGAGGGCTTTGAAGCGGGGCTTACCGCCAACCAGATCAAGGAGGCCCTCTCGCAACTCTACGCCTACACGGGCTTTCCGCGCTCACTCAACGCATTAGGCACCCTGCAAAAGGTGATGGAGCAACGCGGCGAGGTGACGTTAGGGGAGGATTCCTCTCCGATTCCCGGCAGCTACGACGCCCTGAAACAAGGCACCGAGGTGCAGACCAAACTGTCGGGGCAGCCCTTCGACTACAAATTCTGCCCCGCCGAGGACTACTACCTCAAGGCGCACCTCTTCGGCGACATCTTCGCCCGTGACCTGCTCACCCACGCCGACCGTGAGTTGGTGACCGTCAGCGCCTTGGCCGGTTTGGAGGGTGTTGAGCCCCAGCTGGCCGCCCACGTGCGCGGTGCACGGAACATGGGTCTGACCGACGCCCAGCTGCTCGCCATCCCGAAAGTGTTACAGGAACGTGTGGGCAAAATGGAGGCGCACCGTGTTGCCGTGGCCATCCAACAATTGGGCATCAGCGACTCTGCCAACGACCACATTGCCAGCGACATATACGTCCAGAACTACGTTGACTTGAAGTCGAGCTGGAGGCGGGGTGAGCCGAACACCGCCTACGCGCAGTACTTCATCGGCAACAGCTACCTTGCGCCCTACGACGGCGGTATGGTCAATGTGACCTTCGAGCCGGGATGCCGCAACAACTGGCACATCCACCACAAGCAGGTGCAGGTGTTGGTGTGCGTGTATGGCCGTGGCTGGTACCAGGAATGGGGCAAACCCGCCGTCAAGCTGGAACCCGGCGTGATCGTCGAGATCCCCGAAGGCGTGAAGCACTGGCACGGCGCCGCCAAAGACAGCTGGATGCAGCACCTTACCTACCACAAGGACGTGCAGGAAGGGGCAAGCAACGAGTGGCTGGAGCCGGTGGATGACGAAACATACGAGAAAGTGAAATAATCCCAAAAACAATATGACCAACTTGGAAAAATGCAATGCTGGCATAGAATATTCGTATGCCGATGAGGAGCTGATTGCCCTCAAGACCGAGGCCATCCGGCAGTGCGAGATCTTCAACGCCATTGATGGGCGCGAATATGTGGCACAGTATCACCAGCTGCAGCAGATGCTCGGTGCAGTGGGCGAGCGCGTATGGATTGCCAAGACCTTCAACTGTGACCGTGGCAAGAACATCTTCATTGGCAACGACTTCACCGGCAACCACAACCTCACCATCCTCGACATCCGCGAGGTCCATATCGGAAACCATGTGATGATTGGACCTAACACGCTGATCACCACCGTCGGGCACCCGCTTTCGCCCAAGGGCCGCCGGGAGTATCACGCTTTAGCCAAGCCCGTGCGCATCGGCGATGATGTGTGGATTGGCGGCAACGTCACCATCCTACCCGGTGTGACCATCGGCAACAACGTGGTGGTGGCGGCAGGCGCCGTGGTCACCGAAGATGTGCCCGACAACACCTTGGTCGGCGGCGTTCCCGCAAAAGTCATCAAGACCATCGAGAACGACATCTGAGATAGAATGCGTGCTACTTTTTTGCCAATACCAATCAATAAAGTCATTCAACAGTACAGACACATCTGAAACCGTGAAATTCTATCTCACCCTAACACCACGTCCATCACCATCATCATAATGAAGCCAATGGCAAAACCGATGGTGGAGAGGTTGGTATGGGTGCCCTGGGCGGTTTCGGGGATGAGTTC
>JAFRRE010000027.1 GCA_017428285.1 Bacteroidales bacterium
AATGGGGATATTCTACGGGAAGTGGGTCGAGGCCATGGTGTTCGCGGTTGGTCCGGATATACTCGATGGCGTTGTAGAGGTGTTCGTCGGAGTTGATATAGGTATTGCCGAATTTTCTTCCCCATAGGGAGCACTGCGTGATGCCTTTTTTCGGAAGATTGTCGTCCGGTAGGGTAGCGTCCGGTAGGGTCAGCGGGTCATGACCCGCTGTCGCTATCACGGTCGTACCTACCGGGCTCTTCGTCGTCGCTACTTTTGTCGACACCGTTCTGCCCATGGCGATATTCACGGCTCGCGCTGTCATCGACTTTATCTTTCCCACTATTTTCGGCACTTCTTCTTCCTCGCACACAAGCAATAAGTGCATGTGGTCGAAGCAGATGTTGTAGGCAAGAACGTTCAGCTTGTCTTCCTCCACAATCTTCGCCACGGTCTCCGTGATGATGATTTCCTCTTCCGTGCTCAAAAGCATCGGCTCAGGGTAAGGTCGTGTGCCGTGGTCGCGAAGCCGCCTCACGTCGTATTCTATCATTCTATCGGAAGTTCGGCTATCGTGAACGGCCGTGGTGATATGCCATGGTCGCTTTTGCTTTTCACGGAAGATTTTCGGGAATTCCTTCTCCCAACAGAAGGCCTTGTCGCCAGCAATGGTTGGATCATCGATGAGGGAGTTGCCGCATTTGATGTTGTTGTTGAGCGAGTTCAGTTTGCGGTGGGGCTTGGCGGTGCGGAGCCACAATGACAGCTTGGCAATCTCGACGCTCTCTTCGTTGATGTCTACACCGTAGAGGTTGTTTTCCAAGATGGAGTTTTCGACGTTGGGGAACACGATGGCGGCACCCTCGACCTTGGCCTGCATCTCATCGATGAGCTTGTGCTCGGCGATGAGGAAGTTCAAGGCAGCATTGAGGAAGGCACCACTTCCGCAAGCGGGATCGCAGATGGAAATCTGCAGGAGCCAGTCGCGGTAGGCCTCCAGCTTCTCGATGAGGGCCTTTTTGGTGGCCACCTGGCGTTTTTTGTCGGTGAAGTACTCGCTTTCATCGATACCGAGTTCCGCTTTCTTTTCGCGACAGAGCTTGCCTACGGTGTTTTCAACGATGTACTTGGTGATGTATTGTGGTGTATAGAAAACGCCGTCTTTCTTGCGCTTGCTGATGGTGGGCGCTTCGCCCTGCTGGAGCTTGGTGGTAATTTCTTCAATCTCGGTCAGCGAGTTCTCGAAGATATGGCCAAGGATGTTGACATCGACATCGCTCTGGAAGTCGTAGTCGGAAATCTTCTTACAGTAGCACATCAGCACTTCATCGGAGATGATGAGACCGTCAAGGATTTCATCCGGCTTGAAAAGACCGCCATTGTAGGCAAAGACCTCGTAGTTCTTGCCTTGAAAGCCAGTGTTCATGTAGCCGAAATATTTCTTCAGACGATTGTAAAACGGCTGGTATTCGTCAAGGTCTTTCAGCTTCTCCCACTGGTTGATGATGAGCATGATGGAGTTGGGTGGCAGCAGCCCACGGTCTTCGGCGAAGAAGATGAAGAGCAGCCTGTCGAGGAGTTTCTGAGTCTTTTTGAACAATAAAATCTTATGCTCCGTGTCGTCGGTCGGGTTGTGCTGAACGATGTCTTCAAACAAATCTCGCTTGAAGTTGGAGTAGTCCTTATAGAGGGCGTTGGTTATCTGGTCTTCATTAGTGAGGCTGGCTGCCTTGATTTGCTTGGGGAGATTCTTGGCGATGTTCTCATATGCCAGGCATATCCAAAGCCGAGCGAAGTCATCGCGTGTGAGGCGAAACAAGTCAAACTCCTCGAAGTCAACGGCGTTGTCGATGTAGAAACGCAGCTTCTCGAAGTTGGAGATGACTACGTAGACGGCTTCTTTGTGCTGGCTCTTATAGTTGAAGGCCTGAGCCTCAACTTTGCTAAGGTCAGGCGTTTTGTGGTCTTTCAGCTCAATCACACCCACAACCTTGCCATCGACAAGAATGGCACCATCGGCTTTTTTGCTGTTGGTCTCGTTTTTCTTTTCGGTGGTAAGGTTGAAATTTGGGTCGGGATTCAGAGTGTAGCCGAGAATCTTCACAAACAATTCGCGAAGGAAACCTTCTTGGAACTGCTCTTCCTTGCTGTTGAGGATATTGGCCTGCCTTTCAGGATCCAGGAAGAAGTTAGTGAAAGTCTTGTATCGCTCATCAATCAGCGTGTTATCAAGACCTTCAATGTATTTGTTGAGGATATTGTGTTGGAAGATTTGCATGGCGATTTGCGTCTTTGAGGCGGTAAAGATACTAAAAAACGACGGAGTTGGATATCACAAAAAAAATCGCGCCTCAAAAAAGCGCGATTCTTATTATCTTATTTCCTGTCTCGTCCAAACAACGCCCCAATCCACTGCCTATTGAGTCTTGAGATGTTCTGCCGCTTGATGAGTTTCGGGCATTCGGCCTCGCAGGCGTATGTGTTGGTGCAGCTGCCAAAGCCCAGCTCGTCCATCTTGCAGACCATTTTGTGAACGCGGTCGGCAGCCTCAATTTGCCCTTGCGGTAACAAGGCCAAATGGCTGACCTTGGCACCTACAAACAGCATGGCGCTGGCATTCTTACAAGCAGCCACACAGGCACCGCAACCGATGCAAGATGCGGCATCCATGGCCATGTCGGCTTTATGCTTCGGAATCGGAATCGTGTTGGCATCAGGTACGCCGCCCGTGGTGGTGCTGATGTAGCCTCCTGCTTGGATGATCTTGTCGAAGGCGGAACGGTCTACCACAAGGTCGCGGATGACAGGGAAAGGCTTGGCGCGCCAGGGCTCAATCCAAATGTCGTCTCCATCATGGAATTTGCGCATGTGCAGTTGGCAGGTAGTGATGCCGTCGTCGTTGCCATGCGGGCGGCCGTTGATATAGAGTCCGCACATGCCGCAGATGCCCTCGCGACAGTCGTTGTCGAAGCACACGGGATGGGCTATGCGGTCGTTGATGAGCTGCTCATTCAGGATGTCAAGCATCTCAAGGAAAGAGCAGTCGGATGAGATGCCTTCCAGAGGATAGGTTTCGAAATGGCCCTTTGCGCGGGCGTTCTCCTGTCTCCAAATATGTAATGTGAACTTCATGGCTTACTTGTAATTACGGTTTGCGATTTGGATGTGTTCATAGACCAACGGCTCCTTATCCATAGTCTCGGGTTGGCCGTGACCATGGTATTCCCAAGCGGCGACATACATAAAGTGCTCATCGTCGCGTAGGGTCTCACCATCTTGGGTCTGGTGCTCGGTGCGGAAATGACCGCCGCACGATTCCTCGCGATGCATGGCGTCATCGATGACGAGTTGTGCCAGTTCAAAATAATCTTCAAGTCGATAGGCTTTCTCCAACTCGGGGTTGAACTCATTGGAAGTGCCAGGGATGAAGACAGACTTCCAGAACTCATCTTCCAATTGTGAGACTAGCTTCTTCGCTTTGGTGAGGCTCTCTGTGTTGCGTGCCATGCCGCAGTATTCCCACATGATCTTGCCTAAAGCCTTGTGGAAATGATCCACGGTCTTGTCGCCTCCAATCGTTATCAATTTGTTGAGACGTTCGCGTACAGCCACTTCTGCTTTGTCGAATTCTGGCGTTGTGGCCGAAATCTTCCCCACATAGATCTGGTCGGCGAGATAGTTCTGCATGGTGTAGGGCAACACGAAATAGCCGTCGGCCAAACCTTGCATCAAGGCTGAGGCACCGAGGCGGTTGGCACCATGGTCGCTGAAGTTGGCTTCGCCAGCAGCGAAAAGTCCCGGAATGGTGGTCTGCAGTTCGTAGTCGACCCAAAGTCCACCCATGGTATAGTGGATGGCGGGATAAATCATCATCGGAGTCTCGTAAGGGTTCTCGTCCGTGATTTTTTGGTACATCTGGAAGAGGTTGCCGTATTTCTGTTCGACGACATCCTTGCCCAGGCGCTGGATAGCATCTGCAAAGTCGAGGTAGACGGCATAACCTATGCCTATGCCATAGCCGGCGTCACAGCGCTCCTTGGCGGCACGGCTGGCCACGTCACGGGGAACGAGGTTGCCAAAGGCGGGATAACGACGCTCCAGGTAATAGTCGCGGTCTTCCTCAGGGATGTCGTTTGCACGCAGCTTGCCCGCACGGATAGCTTCGGCATCTTCCTTTTTCTTGGGCACCCAGATGCGGCCGTCGTTACGGAGGCTCTCGCTCATCAGCGTGAGTTTGCTCTGGTAGTCACCATGCACAGGGATGCAGGTCGGATGGATCTGCACATAGCAGGGGTTGGCGAATGCGGCACCCTTCCGGTGGCATACCCATGCTGCACTGCCGTTGCTGTTCATCGCGTTGGTGGAGAGGTAATATAGGTTGCCGTATCCGCCAGTGGCGAGTACCACAGCATGAGCCGCATAGCGCTCCAAGTCGCCGGTGACGAGGTTGCGGACGATGATGCCACGGGCGCGACCGTCGACCACGACGAGGTCCATCATTTCGCAGCGCGTGTGCAGTTTCACCGTGCCTCGGGCAATCTCACGACTTAAGGCACCGTAGGCGCCGAGCAGCAGTTGTTGGCCCGTCTGGCCTTTGGCGTAGAAGGTACGGCTCACTTGTGCACCGCCGAAGGAACGGTTATCGAGCAGACCGCCATAGTCGCGGGCGAAAGGCACGCCTTGGGCCACACATTGGTCGATGATGGCACCGCTGACCTCGGCCAGACGGTACACATTGGCCTCACGAGCGCGATAGTCTCCGCCCTTGATGGTGTCGCGGAAAAGGCGTTCCACGCTATCGCCGTCGTTTTGATAGTTCTTGGCCGCATTGATGCCACCTTGGGCAGCGATGCTATGGGCACGGCGCGGCGAGTCTTGGATGCAGAAGATGTCTACATTGAAGCCCATGGCACCAAGCGAAGCAGCTGCCGAGGCACCAGCCAGACCAGTGCCGACCACGATGATGTCAAGTTTGCGCTTGTTGGCTGGATTGACCAGCTTCTGCGAGGCTTTATAATTGGTCCATTTCTCAGCAAGCGGACCTGCGGGTATCTTAGAGTCTAGTTTCATATCATTGTATGTCTTTTAATTAGGAATGCTGAATGTGGAATGCTGAATGCTGAATTCTTAGAACATTGTTATTTAGACATTCATAATTCAGCATTCATAATTCAGCATTATTATTATAGTCCGAAATACACCCCGATGACCACGACAGCGAACATCAGGCACACTACCCAAGTGTATATTTGGCCAAGCACCTCAATGGCTTTGCCGTATTTGTAGTTATACAACCCAAAGGTCTGGAAAATAGCAGGGAAGCCGTGCCGTAGATGGAACCATACAACAGTGAAAAACACCAAGTAGGCAATGACAATGTGTAAGATCTTGAATTTCTCGCGAGCTTGGTGGTAAAAGTCAGGCTCGACTTCAAGTCCGGCAGCCTCAAGAACAGCCTTGTCTTCTTTGTCGAAGTTGGTGAGCCAGTTCTCCTTGGCGGAATACTCTCCATGCTGTTCGGCATAGTTGAATGCGTCGGGTTGCGTTGTTTTCAGGGCTACGACATCTTCCGTTTTGGCCATGTATTTTCCTTTCACCCAGCCGATCTTCACGAAATAAAAATCGGTGAAGTGCATGATGAGACAGGCAAAGATGAGGATGCCCGTCCACATCTGGATTTTGGAACCAGTGTGCGTTTTGGAGCGTTGCGGCTTATGATAACCTTTGGGCCGAGCCATCTTGTTGGTCACGGCCAGCCAGATGGCCAAAACCGCGTGCAGCAGCAGTGCGGCAAATAGGCCTATCTCCATCACCTTGACGATGACGTAGGTGCCCATAAAGTGGCAGAAAGCGTTGTACCATTCGCCACCGTCATGCCTCAAAATGAGCAGATTGGCGCTGGCATGGAACAGCAGGAAGAAACTCAGGAATGCGCCCAAGGCGCCTACGAGGATCTTCTTGGAAATGGAATGTATCTTTGGTAAATTCATGATGATAAGTATTTCAGTTTGTTATTTCTTAGGTGCTCCTCCACCGAAGTCATCATACAAGATGTTCTCGGGCGCCACACCCAAATTGTCAAGCATTTTGACCACGGCAGCACTCATCGGGCCGGGACCGCACATGTAGTACTCGATGTCCTCGGGAGCTTTGTGGTCCTTCAGGTAGGTGTCGTACAACACATTATGCACAAAACCGGCAGTATATTTCACACCCTGTGCATCGGCAGCGGGGTCGGGACGGTCCAAAGCCAAGTGGAAATGGAAGTTGGGGAAGACTTTCTCCAACTGCAGGAAGTCTTGCAGATAGAAGACCTCGTTCAAGGCACGAGCGCCATAGAAGTAATGCATTTCGCGGTCCCTTACATTCAAGGTACGTGTCAAATGCATGATTTGTGCGCGCAAAGGTGCCATACCAGCACCGCCGCCCACCCAAATCATTTCGGGCAATTGTGTAGGGCTGTCACACTGTGGCAGCCGTACATTATTGGCCGAATGATCCTTGACGTGAAATTCTCCATAAGGTCCTGACATGATAACCTTATCACCCGGTTTCAACGAGAAGATATAGGATGAGGCAATGCCCGGATTGACATTCATGAATCCCGAACGATCGGGGTTGAAAGGTGGCGTTGCGATGCGCACCGTCAGCATAAAGACATCGCCCTCGGCGGGATAGTTGGCCATCGAATAGGCACGGATGGTGGGTTCAGTGTTGACGCATCGCAGGTCAAACATCTTGAATTTCTCCCACGAAGATAGGTATTCCTCCCCTATTAGTTCCTTGTCGAAGTCGGCATATTTGATGTCGAACTTCGGTATCTTAATTTGTGCGTATGAGCCAGGCACGAAGTCCATGTGCTCACCGGCGGGCAGCTGCACCTTGAACTCCTTGATAAAAGTGGCCACGTTGCGGTTGCTGACCACCGTGCATTCGTATTCTTTCACGTTTAGAATCGACTGCGGCACCACGATTTTCAGGTTTTCCTTTACCTTCACTTGGCACCCCAAGCGCCAATGGTCTTGAATCTGCTTGCGGGTGAAGAATCCTACTTCGGTAGGCAGAATTGTTCCGCCTCCTTCCACTACACGGCATTTGCACTGGCCGCACGAGCCTTTGCCACCACAGGCAGAAGGCAGATACACTTTCTGTTCGGCCAGCGTGGCAATCAGCGTGTTGCCCGTCGGGACGGTCAGCACTTTGTCGTCGTTGATGGTGATTTTCACTTCACCTTTGGGCATGAGTTTGTTACGCACCCATAGCAACAGGGCAACAAGCAGCAAGACGATGCCTAAAAAAACAACAATGCTAAGTAATATATTGGTTGTAAAATCCATAATATCAAATTTTTATGCCCATAAAGGCCATGAAAGCGATGCCCATCAAGCCAGTGATGATAAATGAAATGCCTACACCCTGCAGACCTTTGGGAACTTTGGAATAGCGCAATTTCTCGCGGATGGCAGCGATGGCCACAATGGCCAGCAGCCAGCCAATGCCTGAGCCGAGACCGAACACAGCAGCTTCGCCCACATTGCTGAAGTTGCGCTCCTGCATAAAGAGCGAGCAACCCAAGATGGCACAGTTCACCGCAATCAGCGGAAGGAAAATGCCCAAGGCGGAATAGAGCGACGGCGTGAAGGTCTCAATCACCATCTCCAGAATCTGCACGATGGCAGCGATGATGGCGATGAAGAGGATATAGGTCAGGAAGCTCAAATCGACAGAAGCCAATTTTGGGCTGATCCATGATAAAGCACCAGGCAAAAGCAAATATTTGTTGATCAGATAGTTGACTGGAACGGTAACGACCAACACGAAAGTCACGGCCAAACCCAAACCGGCACTGGTCTTGACGGTCTTCGAAACGGCAAGATAAGAGCACATGCCTAAGAAATAGGCAAAAATCATATTGTCGACGAAGACGGATTTAATAAATAGTCTGAAAAATTCCATAGCCGTTTAGTTTTGGTTATTCTCTTGCATTTCGGGGTTACGGGTACGCTGAATCCAAATGATGATACCTACCACAATGAGTGCCATGGGAGGTAAGATCATTAAACCATTATTTTGGTAGCCAACCTCATAGAATGATTGGGGTATAATCTGATAGCCTAAAAGCGTTCCTGACCCAAACAATTCACGGAAGAAGGCTACGATGACAAGTATCAAGCTGTAACCCAGTCCGTTGCCTAAGCCGTCCAAAAATGACTCTCCAGGCCCATGCGACAAGGCAAAAGCCTCCAAACGCCCCATGATAATGCAGTTGGTAATGATAAGACCCACATAAACAGATAGTTGTTTGCTTACGTCATAGGCGAAGGCCTTAAGGAATTGGTCAATCAAGATGACCAAGGTGGCCACAACAACAAGTTGCACGATGATACGGATACGGTTTGGGATGCCCTTTCGCAGCAGCGAGATGATGAAATTCGACAACGCTGTCACGACCGTCACTGAAAGGCCCATCACCAAGGCAGGCTTGAGTTGGGCGGTCACGGCAAGGCAAGAGCAGATACCCAACACCAACACGGTGACAGGATTGGTCTTGCGCAGAGGTTCTATAATGAGTTTCTTCAGGTTAGCCATAGTTTGACTACATTTTAGAGTATTCTTGAACAATCCATCGCTTCAGAATCGGGTCTTGGATTTGGATTTCTTTTCCTGTCACATCGATAAGGTCACGTTTTTTTAGGGCGTCTTTCAGGATGCGGATGTTTCCGCTGGTGCCCAGATGATAACGTTGCAGCGTATCGGAAGCGGAGAAGTTTTTCACTCCATCGCTGACTGCACACAGGAAGTTTCTTTGCTTTTCGGTGAGCGTGTCCATTAAATTGACAAACTGCAAGTTGAGCGAATTTAGCATGGCTTGTAATGCCTCGTCGATGATATTTTCCGAACAAGTGTCTGATGTGCGAAACCATGTGTATTGGGCAAGCTGTTGCACATAATAAGGATGGTTTTCCACCTGTTCTGCAAGGTGTCCGGCGAGGTCGGGTGTGATAGATTTCCCCGTGTCTCTGAATCTTCCGACGATGAACTTTTTCCATTCCTCGTTGGTGATTTTTGGGAGGAACATCATGTCGCCGAAGCGATAGAACGGGCTGTTGTATTCACCAAAAATGTGCAACATCATGTGCTTTTTGCTGCCATAGAGTATGTACGCCACATCGGAGTGTGTTTGCCAATGGCTGCGGAGCGTTTTTTGGAATTTCAAAGTGTTGGCAAATTCTCCAATTTGTTGGAATTCATCGATGCAAACGACCACCTTTTTCTTCTTCTTTGTCGCTATTTGTTGAGGCAAATCCAAAATGTCTTCTTCAATGGGGGTGCTCTTTACATCAACACCCAATGCGATTTCATATTGATTTGACGGGTCAGAAATGGTAAGTTTTGGCAACAATTTGGAAATGAATTCTTTGGCGTTCGAAAGCAGTGATTCTGCCGAAGTGGAGATTTCCTCCATGGTTTTCTTTGCGAACAGGCTATAAAACTCTTGTGGCGTTTCGCATTTGAAAATGTTCATTCTCACAAACAGGATGTCTTTTTGTTCCGCTTTGACCGCCTTAATAGCTTTCGCGACCAAAGAGGATTTTCCCCAACGGCGGGGCGAGATGATGGCGGTATTGGTAAGCGACAAGAAGTTGCTCATCAAATGGGCAGTTTCGTCCGTCCTGTCGGTGAAATCAACGTCTTCAACAATCTTTCCGTATGCAAATGGTATGTTCATCTTTTGAAATTTTCTGCAAATGTAATAAAATGATATGATATAAAATTATATGATATAAGATTATTTCATTTTTCTGCTTTTGCAAATTTTATCAAATAAGCCGAATATTTCTCCAAAGTATTGTCAATCATTTCTTTAACTCCATTCGAAGTCTTGGTTGCTCCAGTGATGGCATCAAATTCTATAGGAACCACATTGCCGTTGTTCATGATTTGCTTGCCAGCAAATTGGCCTTGGAACTTTTCGGTCGTAATCTCTCCTCCCAAGCCTGGTGTTTCCGACTTGTGGTCGAAGTTGGCACCCAAAATGGTCTTGCCATCGGCAGCAATGGCGAGATAACCCCAAATGGGGCCCCAAAGCCCGTTGCCCTGCATAGGGATAACGCTGATTTGTCGATCGATGACAAATAAAGGAAGGGTGCCGTCCTCAGCGATATTGCCGCTCTCATCCAAGAGAAACGAACCTGTGCAATGCTTCTCGAAAAGCAATGGGGCGTTTTTGGCATCCACATTGGGAATGCCCGCCGCCGTAAGGATGCTGATGCGTTTCTCGTTCTTCTTGTTGCGGTCTTGGAAGGGCTGTAGCCACAAAGCCGTCACCGTGAGCAACACCGCCACAATAACGATTAAAATAGTGGCGTACAAGAAGATATATCGATTGCTATTGACATCTTTCTTCATGACTTAACGGTTTTTGAGAGTTTAAAGGCACGATGTTGACGCATTTTGATGTTCCTGGCCACCACGCAATGGTCGATGAGTGGGGCGAAGCAGTTCATGAGCAGAATGCTGAGCATCATACCCTCGGGATAGGCCGGGTTAATGACACGGAGCATCACGGCGAAAATGCCGATGAGCAGGCCATAGATCCACTTGCCTGTGTTGGTTTGAGCCGCAGTAACAGGGTCGGTGGCCATAAAGACCGCACCGAACATGAAACCGCCCATTAGGTAATGGTAGTAGAACGGCACTTGCATATATTCGTTGGCTCCAATGGCATTGAATAACAAGCCCATGAGACCACCACCAAGGACGACAGAGAGCATGACACGCCAACTGGCGATACCCGTGAACAACAACAGAATGGCACCTAACAAAATGGCTATCACAGATGTCTCACAGGTAGATCCAGGGATTGTTCCGATGAACATATCCAAGGCGGAAGCCGAAGGATGCACACCAGCGGCCAGTTCAGCCAAAGGCGTGGCGCTTGTGATGGCATCGGTGCCCCAGAGGTCGGCGGCAATCCATACGTTGTCGCCCGACATTCGAGTGGGATAAGCGAAGAAGAGGAAGGCGCGCGCCACCAAGGCAGGATTGAGGAAATTCATGCCCGTGCCGCCGAAGACCTCCTTGCCGATAATGACGGCAAAGGCCACTGCCATAGCAAGTTGCCACAAAGGTGTGGTGACCGGCACAATCATCGGGATGATGAAACCTGTAACCAAAAAGCCTTCGTTCACCTCATGGTGACGAATCTGCGCGAAGGTGAATTCGATGCCCAAACCGACGATATACGACACTGCCAACATAGGCAGCATTCTCAAAAAGCCAAACCAGAGGCAATACCACCAACTGGCCACGGTACCCAGTTCGTAAGGCCAATCCGTGGCGTGGAGTGAAGTCTGGTAGCCGATGTTCCACATGCCAAAGAGCATGGCAGGAACGAGGGCGATGACCACCATAATCATGGCGCGTTTCAAATCGATAGCGTCGCGAACGTGGCTGCCGCGCTTGGTGACCCGATTGGGTGTGAAGGCAAAGGTTTCGAAGGCCTCAAAAGTGCTTTGAAGCCATGCGAATTTCCCGCCCTCCACAAAGTTCGGCTTGATTTTGTCAACAAAACGACGTAGGTTATTGAACATTACAATCCCTCCTTTCTCAGTTTTTCCAAAGCCTCTCGGATGATGGCTTGGATGTCGGTTTTGGATGTGTCGATGAACTCACAAAGGGCGAAGTCTTCGGGCTCGACCTCGTAAATGCCCAAGTTCTCCATCAGCTCGATGTCGCCGATGATGCAGGCCTTGATGAGTTGAGTGGGATAAATGTCGAAGGGGAAGACCCGTTCGAAATTGCCCGTGAAGACCAAGGGGCGCAAGTCGCCGTGGGTGTTGGTGTCGAATTTCCAAAGGTTTTCGAAACGCGGTAGCTCGATGCCCATGGGCTTGAAGGTGCTTTTCGGCATGAAGCCACTGAGGAAAGTGCGCGAGAAGCTGAACTTCCTGAAGCCAGGCATCAGCCAGCCCATGAAGTCGTAATAGTCGCCTTCGGGCAGGATGCTCACCAAGTCATCGTAGGCACTCAGAAAACCATCAGCGGCGATTTGCGTGCCGCTCAGGATGTCGCCCGAAATGACGCGGTTTTCCATCGTGGCATCGTTGGCATCCATCTTAGGATATTCATTGTTAAGCAGTTGTGCTTTGGTAATCTCATCCAGACAAGCCCCAAACCTTACACGGTAATAATGTGGGTTCTTGATATTGGGTCCAGCTACAGCGACAGCGCGCTCAGGCTTGTAAATGCCCGTGGCAACCAATTCACCCAACACGGCAACGTCCTGAAGGTTCATCGTCCAGATGATTTCTCCTTTATTAATAGGGTCAATGTAGGCGATTTGTGTGCCGATGTTTCCAGCAGGATGAGGGCCGTTTATAAAGTGGATGTTGAACTGTTGATTGTTTAATTGTTTAATTGTTGAGGCAAGATGCTGATTGGGACGGAAACAAATATGGACTTTTCCACTCGTCAATTTAGCCAGCGCCTCAAGGCCTTTTTTGAGTGCCTCTTCCCTACCCCGCATAATGAAATCATAATCAGGTGCCAGAGGTGCACTACTGAAAGCGCTGACGAAAATGGCCTTTGGCTTGTCATCAGGGTTGGCGACGGTGCCAAAAGGCCGTTGACGCAATTGAGGCCATAGACCACTTTGCAGCATGGCTTCTTTGATTGCATCTGCCGTAGTCAAAGCCGCTGTCGCGGATTTATAATCCGCGATGGTCGAGCCTGCGGATTTGCAATCCGCTTCCACAACCACCTCCAAAAGCTTGCGTTTCTCGCCTCTCACGATGGCCTTCACCTGACCGCTGACGGGTGAAGTGAAGCGGATGCGTTCATCGTTCTTGTCGCAAAACAAGGCATCGCCGACAGCCACCCTATCGCCTTCCTCAACCAGCAATCGCGGCGTGAGACCCACAAAGTCAGTGGGCTTCATGGCGTAGGTCGTGATGCTGCGCGCATCGGTGAGGCGTTTCTCAGCCGCTCCACTGATGGGCAGGTCGAGACCTTTCCGTATCGTTATGGTCTCAGACATTTTATTTGAGGTTAAGCAAGGGATAGATCTGCTTCACAAAAAGATTCTCGGCATTCTCCTTGGTGACATGATGCAGGAGAAAACCGTCATCACAAAGCGTCATATTCGGCATCTCCTGGTTCATCATGGATCCAGTCTCGCACTTTACATTCACGCCGTTGATGCACTCGTTGAAGCAAAAACTAGCTTTCAGTTCGATCAAGTCTTCGACATCGTATTTCTTCAGCAAACCCTTGAATTCCTGAATCACATCGTAAGAACCATTGAGGTGACACGAACTCCCAGTACAAATCTTTATTATCATTGTTACCTTATTTATTTATTATACTTTGTCATTATTGGCATTTCCATACCTTATTTATACAATCAAGCTACTCGCCCACTAATTCGATATGTTTTTATCGTATCTGTATCTCGCTGCAAAATTACGACATTTATTTTGATTTTCGCGAAAAAAAAGCAAAAATTTTCAAAATTGAGGTTTTAGGCAGGTTTTATGTTTTTGTATTATTTATAACAATTTATATTCCAATATATTAAGCTTAATTTCGAATAATAGTTTGGAATTATTTCGTTTTTTTGTTTCAGGTATTTGATTTCTTTGTACTTTTGCAAACGATAAAAATATATCGATTATAAAATAGTAATTATTATAATTAATTGAAAATCAAAACACTTGAAGCCATGACAGCCAAGACAACAAGTAAATTCCGCACCGAGAGCGACCTTCTCGGAAGCAAAGAAGTTCCAGAAGAGGCCCTCTATGGTGTACAGACAACACGCGCCATTGAAAACTTCCATATCAGTGGCAATTTGATGGTCAGTTACCCCAATTTCATCAAAGGTATGGCCATCACGAAGAAAGCCGCAGCACTCGCCAACTATGAAGTGGGCATGATCACGGTACAACAAGCCAATGCCATCTGCCAAGCTTGCGACGAATTGATTGCCGGACAGCACCACGACCAATTTCCGATCGACATGATCCAGGGTGGTGCTGGTACCTCAACCAATATGTGCGCCAATGAGGTGATTGCCAACCGTGCCCTTGAAATCATGGGTTACCAACGCGGTCAATACGAGTTCTGCTCGCCCAACGATGTGGTGAACGCCTCGCAATCCACCAACGACGCTTATCCTTGCGCTATCCACATGGCCATGTTCCTTGAACACGAGGAGTTCCTCCCCCACCTGACCCAAATGATCGACGCCTTGGAGAAGAAAGCCAAAGAATTTGCCGAAGTCATCAAGATGGGTCGTACCCAATTGCAGGATGCTGTCCCCATGACCTTGGGACAGACGTTCAGTGGCTTTGCCGCTTCGCTCCGTGGCGAGCTGCGCACTTTGAACAGCGCCGCCCGCGAGTTCCTCACCGTCAACATGGGTGCCACCGCCATCGGTACGGGCATCTGCTCCAAGCCAGGCTATAGCATGGCATGCATCAAGGCCTTGCGCGAGATTACGGGATGGAGCATCCATTTGGCCGACAACCTCATCGAAGCCACCAGTGCCACGAGCTGCATGATCCAATACAGCGCGGCCATGAAGCGCCTCTGCATCAAGATCAATAAGATGTGCAACGACCTCCGTCTGATGAGTTCCGGCCCTCGCTGCGGCTTCAACGAGATCCACCTGCCCGAACGCCAGCCCGGTTCTTCCATCATGCCTGGCAAGGTCAACCCCGTCATCCCCGAAGTGATGAACCAAGTGTGCTATAAGGTGATCGGCAACGACATGACCATCACTTTCGCCTCCGACAACGGCCAGCTCGAACTGAACGTGATGGAACCCGTCATCGCCTACAGCCTTTTCGAGTCCATCCACCTGCTCACCAACGGCCTTGACACCCTGCGCAAGTACTGCATCGAAGGCATCGTGGCCAACGTAGAGCGTTGCCGCCAACTGGTTGAAGGCAGCATCGGCATCGTCACCATGCTTAACCCCATCATAGGCTATAAGCAATCCACCAAGATTGCCAAGGAAGCCAGCGAAACCGGTCGCGGCGTTTACGAGCTGGTCCTCGAGCACAACCTGCTCAGCAAGGAACAACTCGACAAGATTCTCCGTCCCGAGAACATGCTTAAGCCCATCGACATTAAATTGTAGGAAGAATAAAAGAATTGCTTTGAATAACGGTGTCGCATCAAGCGGCGCCGTTATTTTTTTGAGTTTTTCGTTATTTAGAAAATAATTCATAAATTTGCAGTCCAATAGTAACGAAACACAAGATTTAAAACGATAAACAATGAAAGTAAAAGAATTAGTCGAAAAACTCAATCTGAAGGTCCTTTCGGGCGCGAACGGCCTTGACAGAGAGATCGATGGCTGCTACATCTCCGACCTTTTGAGCGACGTGATGGGCAATGCTATGGAAGGCAACATCTGGATTACCCTCCAAACCCACAAGAATGTGATGGCCGTAGCCTCGCTGAAGGAAATGTCGTGCATCATCCTGGTGAAAAACCTCATGCCGAACGACGAGACCATCGAGCAGAGCAACGACGAAGATTTGCCTATCTTGCAAACCAACCTTCCAACATACGAGATCGCTGGATTGGTTTATAATCTGTTAAACAAATAAATAGACGGTTTGTAGGGCTGTCGTACCACGGCAGCCGCTTATCGCATATTGCGGAATAGCGGCTGCCACGATGTGACAGCCCTACAGCCACATCGTTATGGAATTAAACGCATATAGAGCGGATTTACACATGCACACGGTGCTTTCGCCGTGCGGTGACCTCTATATGAGTCCCTCCGCCATCGTCGAGCAGGCCAAGAAACTCCATTTGGATGTCATTGCCATCTGCGACCACAACACCACACGGCAGGTGAAGGTGACGCAAAAAATCGGGCGTGAAAACGGCATCTTCGTTATCGGCGGCGTCGAAATCACAACGCAGGAAGAAGCCCATGCCCTCGCCTATTTCGAGAATGATGAGCAGTTGGACAAATTTCAAGAGTTCCTTGATGCACACCTTCCCCACATCCCTCTTGATGAGGAAAAGTTTGGCTATCAGCTCATCGTTGATGAGAATGAAGAAGTGGTGGGCGAAGAGGAATGGCTACTGTGGTCGGCCCTAGATGCCGATTTGAACCAACTCTATGATGTGGTGCACGAAATCGGAGGGCTGTTTGTTCCAGCGCATGTCAACAAGCCCGCGAGCAGTTTGGTGAGTCAGTTGGGCTTTGTGCCGCCCGACATCAAGGCCGATGCCTTGGAAATCTCGAAGCATGTCTCCAAGCCTGAGTTCCTGAAGAAATACGCCTACCTGAAGAAATTCAACTTCACCAAAAGCAGCGATGCCCACTTCCTGCATATCATCGGCGAGGTGCATTGCGTGCTGCACATGTACGACAAGACCTTCGACGAGTTCCGTAAGACGCTCCACGGCGAGGACGGACGCTACATCGACACTGAACCCAAGGAAAAACTACAACTCCTTTTTGGATAAGTAAATGAACAATATTAGCATACACATCGGACGCGAGACTACGAGACACGAGACGCAAGACATTGAGGTTGACCCGCGTCCCGAAGTCCCGAGTCCCGCGTCAATAATAAGACTATGAAAGAACTATCAATGCATGTTTACGACCTGATGGAAAACTCGACGGCGGCCAACTCCACCCTCGTCGAACTAACCATCAAGGACAGCCTGAAAGACAACATATACGCCTTCACCATCAAGGACAACGGCAAAGGCATGACGCCCGAGTTTTTAGCCAAGGTGACCGACCCTTGGACAACCTCACGCACAACACGTAAGGTCGGCCTCGGCCTGCCGCTCATCAAAATGAACACCGAAAACGCCGGCGGTGGCATGAAGATTGAAAGTGAGGTCGGTAAAGGCACCGTGTTGAACTTCTGGTTCCAGCACGACCACTTAGACCGTCCCCCAATGGGCGACCTAGCTGGCTCGTTGGTGATGCTGTTCGCTGCGCACGAGGACATCCATTTCATCTACAAGCACATCACCGACGACGGCGAGTTCGTCTTCGATACTGATGAAATCAAGGAAGCCCTTGATGGCATGTCGATGAACGACGTCAGCATCATGAAATACCTGAAGGAGATGATTCAGGAGAATTTGGAAGAAATACATTATAATGATTAATGCGAGATTCGAAAAAATGTGTATTTTTGCTGCAAATAGCATAAAACTATGAGCCACTCCGACATCCTTCATCGAATCCAGCAACTAGGCAAACGCGTTCTTCCGCCAGATGCCCATTTGTTGCTTTATGGCTCCCGTGCACGAGGCGATTATCGCGAGGATTCCGATTGGGACTTGCTTGTTTTGCTTAACCGTCCGCAAGAAGCGTCTGATTTCCAAAATATTGCCTATCCGATTATGGAACTTGGATTTGATATGGGTGAGTATTTTAGTGTGCAAACCTATTCCCAAGAGGAATGGGAAGCAATGAGTTTCTTGCCCTACTACAAGAATGTTGAACAAGACAAAATCGTGTTGGTATGAGTTTGAATGATGAAGGAAACGAGTATTCTACCAAAGGAAGATGGCGCATTTTATTCCCAACTTCAGACTTTGCGGGAAAAGAGCGACTACAATTGCACTTATTATGCGACAGAAGCAGACACAGTGCCTCGAATTGCTTTAACGGAAGTATTTATTGAGAAAGTGATTGGGCTGATAAAATGAAGATAGAAGGCGCGATAATCATGTCGCGCCTTTTTGCTGTCTTTTCTGTTTTGCATTGGAAAATCGAATGAATTAGGAATTGTTTTATTCGGTTTTTCCCCATTTATTCCATGTGCCATCTATAGTCCAATGTTCAGTTATTGTTTCTGAAAGAGTACCAACAGTTTGACTTGAATAACTAGGGGTAGTCAATACCCGAGTTTCTGTCATTTCAAAGGTACATTTATTAGAGCTTTTATCAATAATAAATTTATTCAATCGCTCTATTTTTTTGTGATGTGTACCCCAAGAATGTGTTATGAGATTAGTTTCAAAGCTCCAATTAAAGACAAATTCTTCTTTAATACAGAAGATGTTGTTTTGTTCAAAATACCAAGTAATAATGAATACCCCATTTAATTCATCCAAATCATAAGGATCAGGCAATTTGCAGGGAAATATAACCCTACGTTCATCAACATAATTATGGGGATACGGGTCAAAATCAAGATAATTATGTTCAAATCCTTTTTTGCATTTATTTCTACCAAAATCAACACTATCATTAGTAAAATTCAAGTAGTCATCGTAACAACTCAAATTGCAATTACCAAAATAGAACGAATTAAAAACACCCATGTCTAATGAATTTGTTGTAGTATTAGTATTCGTTTCATTGTGGAAAGAAGAATAAGTACTAGTAAAATAATTATAACCTTCTCCAACCCTTTCTGTCCAAGTTCTTGAAATCGTTTTGCTTCCTACCCCCATAGTAAATTGTACATTATCAAATAGTGTTCCTGCAAAATACCCAGTAGCAGGCGAATACATAATTCTAGCCATTTCCAATGCTTCATCCAAATCAAGTTCTCCATTGCTGTTTTGTCTGATGGCTGCTTTCACGGCGGCAAGTGCTTGCACCGCTGTGATGTTCTTGCCATCTTCCCCAATTGTTCCCTTGATGACTTGGTTGATGTAACACAATGCTTGAGGTGCGGCAAAAGAGGTTGAACCACCGTTAGGGCCAGAAGCAAAATAAGGATGCTCTTTGATATAGCAGAAATCACCATACTCAGTACTTGTATTTGCAAAGGCAGAGTAATCAGACACAAAAATCATATTCTCTTCCAAAATAGTTTTGTATTTTGGATTGGATTTAAGGTCATTTATCATCTGCGCCATTTCAGGGCATTTTTCGTTTCCTGCCGCTTGAGCAAAAACGATATCAATGCTAGGACTCATTCTCTTTAGCCATATAATCTTGTCAAGTATCAGTTTCACAGACATTTTCCATCCTTTAGTGAAATTCTGCTTTTGTTCTTCTGTCATAGATTGCCAATCATCATCATTATTTCCATATCCATTTGACCAATTAACCAGAACTTGGTTTTGGGACAACAGATTACCGAATTTAAACCTACAAAGGTTAAGTGCCACCCCTCCAAACATTGGTACCCAATTCGGTATACGGGATGTATATAGATTTATTTCATTGATTACAGAACCGTTTTGGCAGTCAGAAAGAATACTGCTCACTTTCTTCCCGTGCTGAATACCATTAACATCAATAAAATCATCAAAAACAAAGTAGTCATATTTTTCTTTAGGATATTCGACAATGTTAAGGTCTGCTGTGATGTTCAGTTTATTCATTGCTGTCAAAAAAGCATTTTCACTTCCAATAGCAACCTCTACCAAATAATCTCCATATTGCGGGTATTGTTGGATGATTTTTCCACCATTGGCATTCACTGCATTGACAACTGTGTTATGGTCAACATCAGCACTAAGGATAATTTGTCCTGGAATTGCCTCAATTTCGTATGTAACTCCGTCCTCTGCATATTCAATGTTTTCTGGTGCGGGATATTCACCTTGGTATTCGATGATTTCATCATTGGTATTATTGCCATTGTTATCCTTGTTGCAAGAGGCAAAACCAATTGTAAGGAATGCAAGAAGTGTAATCCTTATTAATTGTAGAGTTTTCATTTTTTGATCCCTAAATACGTCAATCGGGCGCAACCTTTAATTTCCTTTCCAGCACCTCAAAGGATGTATTCTACAAAAGAAGCGTGGTACCGAAATACTATTCTTCGTAAGAGGTTGTGAGATGACCTTGAAAAGAGAATGAGCAATACGGTCCACGCTAAATGCGCGAACCATCATGTCTCAATCCTGCTTTTCTAAGAAGTTTCTCACATTTCTTACGACAAGACGAGCATAACGCTTCGTGTTTCTTTATTTCGGCGGCACAAAATCCGCCATAAGAACCGATGCAAATATACGAAGAAATCGGAAAAGCAAGCGGATTTGGAGATTTTTATTATAAAATTCCGTTCTAATATTCAAAAATGATTTATTTTTGTGCAATTAAACACAAGCAACACTCTGGATTGCTTCGTGCCTCGCAATGACGCAAAGCGGCAACAAAACCGTCCTACGTCTCGCGTCCCGAAGTCCCGAGTCAACAAACAATTCAACGATTAAACAATACAACAATTCAACAATACAATGAAACTCAGAGAAATATCTGAACTTTTGAACGCCAAGGTGCGTTGCGGCGAAGACCGTTTGGACGAAGAACACGAAACCGCCTTCGCCTCCGACTTGATGAGCGACGTGCTCACCCTCGGCGACTACAACCCGGTCATTTTGACCGGACTCTGCAACATGCAGACCATCCGCACCTGCGAGATGGGCAACCTCGACATCATCGTCTTGGTTAGGCGCAAGAAAGCTACCGAGGAGATGATTGAGGAGGCCGAGGATGAAGGCATGGTGGTCATGGAAAGCGACTTCTCCATGTTCAAAGCCTGTGGACTGCTCTTCAAGGCGGGCATGCTACCCATTTTCTGATGTCTCACCAAAATCGAACGCCATGCACTTAGAATACCAAGTATATGAAGCGGACTTCGTGAATGCAGGAGCCGCATCGAGCGCCATCAAGAAGACCTTGAAGCAGCTCAACGTCAGCCCTCAAATCGTGAAACGGGTGGTCGTTGCCTTATATGAGGCTGAAGTCAACGCCATCGCACATGCCTACGGCGGCATGATTTATGCCGACATCGAACCCGACAAGATTATCCTGAAGGTGGAGGACAAAGGTCCCGGCATCCCCGACATCGACTGGGCCATGCAGGAAGGCAACTCCACCGCCTCGCCCGAGGTGCGCAACATGGGCTTCGGCGCAGGCATGGGTCTGCCCAACATCCAAAAGAATGTCGACAAACTGAATGTGACCTCTACTGTGGGGGTTGGCACCACCGTCGAGATGGAGGTGAATTTCGTGTGATTTGTGAGACGCAATCATTGCGTCTCTACAACAATTAAACAATTAAACAATCAACAATTAAACGATATGGAAAAGACCCCTTTCTTCCACGCCCTGAAAATCGATGAAGACACCTGCATCGGCTGCTCGCGCTGCATGAAGATTTGTCCTACGGAAGCCTTGCGTGTCCGCGACGGCAAAGCCGTCCTGATGCCCGACCGCTGTGTCGACTGCGGCAACTGTTTCAAGGTGTGCCCCACCCGTTCCATCTACATCGAACAAGACGACTTCGAGGACATCTTCAACTTCCCCATCCGCGTAGCCTTGGTGCCTGCGGTCTTCATGGGTCAGTTCCCTAACGACATCACCGTGTCGCGTATCTACGGCATCCTCAAGGATTTGGGATTCACGCATGTGCTGGAAACCGAGTCTTCCATACCCATATATACGGCCGCCAAGAACAAATATGCCGCTGAGAACCCCGACATCAGGCCACTCATCTCGACCTTCTGTCCAGCTATCGTGCGCCTCATCCAGGTGAAGTTCCCTGGATTGACGGAGAATCTCATCCCCTTGCGTGCGCCGCTTGACATCTCGGCGATGTACATCCGCCGCAAAATTAAAGAAGAACTGGAGGTGAAAGACGACCAGATTGGCATCTTCTACATCACGCCTTGCGCGGCAAAGATTGCCGCCGTGAAGAGCCCTGTGGGCGAAGAGAAGTCGTTGGTCGACGGTGTCATCAATATGGACTCGCTCTACAACCGTGTTTATAAGGAAATCAAGAAGCAAGGACACGGCTATAAGGAACAGAAACTGCCCGTCTCGCAACTCTCCGCCGACGGTGTACTGACCTCATTGACCAACGGCGAACGCCGTCTCTCCGATGCCAAACACTCCTACTCCATCGATGAAATCCACAACGTCATCGAGTTCTTGGAGAAGGTGGAAAACGAAGAGATTGAGGATGTCGACTTCCTCGAACTGCGCGCCTGCGACCAAAGCTGCCCTGGTGGCATCTTGACTTGCGACAACCGTTTCCTGATGTGCGAGCGCGTGTTTGGTCGTGCCCGCAAAATCGCCGACCGCGAGCGCAAAGGCGAACAGACCAAAGACCACGAATTGGAGGAAGAGCGCAATTACTTGATGCGCCACATGAAAGTCGGTGAAATCAAGCCGCGTTCCATGCTCGTACTTGATGACAACATCGCCGTGGCTTTGGAGAAGATGAAGAAGATTGACGAATACCGTGCCCGTCTACCCCAGACCGATTGCGGCATCTGTGGCGCACCCACTTGCGACGCCTTGGCCCGCGACATCGTGTGCGACAACGCCGAGTTGACCGACTGCGTCTTCATCCAGCGCAATCTCGAAGCCCGAGGCAATATGGACGTGCAGGAGTCTCTCAAGATCATGGAGGTGATTTGGGGCAAGGCTAAGATGAATGACTATGTGAAGAAGAAGTAAAGTGCATCGTTATATTATCACAAAAACGGCCGTCCTCGGATGAGGGCGGCCGTTTTCATCTAAGCATCACAGTTGATCATTCCTTGCGCTTACCGCCGAGGATAACATCCTTGGCTTTCGCTCCCGTCTGAAAGATCAGGGTCTTCTCCTCATCGCTATTGGAATAGTACATGATGCCAAATCCGGGTTCAAACGCCTCCATATCCCCAAACCACTCGCCATCATACTCCGTCATACCGTAGTCGGTTTGGATTCGGTCTCCTTCTGCAGCCTCGAAACCGGCAAGGGCAGCATTGACTTCGATTGCCTCGGCGCTCGGGAATCCAATAAAGTTCCAACCCTTATGGATGGGGATCTCGTAATCGCCGACATTCGCAGGCGCACCCGTCAGCACCACCGTGCATTCATTAATAACATTAACGAAGTATCCCTTCTCGTTCGCTAAACCGATCTCATCCAAGTCACCGAACCACTCCTCGCCGTCATACTCCGTCATGTAATCCTCAGACTGGATTCCCGTAGCGTTCTCGCCAAGCGATGCCTCCAGCATGTCAAGCATCCCAACTGGATCCTCTACCGCAAGGTAAGTGCTGATCAAGTTCCAACCTTGAGAAAGGGTGATGGTTTGTGCCACCGCCGGAGTATTGATGCCAAGGATTATCTGGTTCTTCACAGAGAAACGAGTGCCGCTATATTCTGAAGGATTGTAAGGATCGTAGTTGGTATTGTCACTATAAACACGAATGGACTGATAACCTTGACTATTAAACACCCGACAAGCCATGCCACCATAATAGTATCCCATGTTGTCATCAATAACAATAGCAAGGTTGGATGTGCCATCGTAGGCAAACGGCGTGTCAAGGACAATGGTGGTCCAGTATCCTTTTGTCATAACCACATTGCCACTAAATACAAGGTCGGCCTCTGTAACTGGAATCCAATCTTTGTTGTTATCGAAAGTGGTCTTACTGGTATGCACCAAGTAGATGTTATACTTGCGCGTCTGGGTATAACCAGCGTTGAAATATGAAATGGAGGTAATGCTTCCCGCAGTACCTATCTCATCTGGTGTATATATCTGTTGGGAAAGGCTATATCTCCAATATGAATGGCTCGGCAGAGACTCGTTTGATGATTCGCCTTGTCCTATTAGTATCCCTTCAATGGGCATAAAGATTGCCTCAATCTCAGCCTCTTCAGTCACTGCAAAACTATAGGTGGCGTTGCAACTGACCACCTCGCCATTCTTGCTCCAGTTCAGGAACAAATAGCCTTCATTTGGAGTTGCACTCAACGTACAGGTGCTGCCGTAATCAAAAGAGCCTGCTCCTGTGGTGGTTCCTCCTTCGGCTATATTGGGTGTAACAGAAATAGCCAAAGGTAGTGTGAAACGAGCCTCTAAATTGCGATCGGATGTGACAAGGAAAGAATAGGTGGCATTGGTCGAGACCTGCTGACCATTCTCTAACCAGAAGCAGAATGTATAACCCACGTTGGGCGTAGCAGTCAGCGTGACAACCGTGCCACTCTCATACGTACCCGCACCTTCCACAACACCGCCCTCTATGGGATCGGCAACAGCAGTAATGGTGCGAGGCGCAGTGGCAGTCGCACAGTTGACATAAAGCTCTTGCTGGAAATTGGCATTCAGACTCGAGCCATGGTATATCGGAACATCATTTTCAAACTTAATGTCGAATGAGCATCGGTTGGCATATGTGCCTTCAATCCATGACAAGTTAATAGTACTACCAGTTGCAACCTCACGGGAATAGGAAGCCGATGAACCATTTTCCAAAGTAAACTGTTCGGAAGTGCCATCACTATAATCTACGACCAAGTAGTTACCACTCCAACCATTTTGGTAAGAGACGTGCAAATCAAAGACAATAGTGCATGTTGATTCGCCTTCAACAAAGTTGGCCACCAAGTTCCTGTCGCCATTGACTGTGAAAGAATAGTCGGCATCGTACGTCACCACTCCACCATCCTCTGTCCAATTCAGGAAGTAATACCCAGCATTAGGCGTGGCAGTCAAGGTGCAAGTCATTCCATAAGGATAGATACCTCCACCGCTTACCGTGCCACCTTCAACAGGATTGGCTGTAGCTGTGACTGTTTTGGGTTGACGGAACACAACTTGGTTCTTCTCAGTCATGAGCGTACCCGTGTAACCAGATGGATTGGTAGGGTCATAATCCGTACCATTAGAGCCATAGATGCGAATAGCTTGGTTGCCTTCCGTCCCGAATGTGCGACAACTTGTTGATAAATTATAGCTGCTTGAATTGTCGTCTACAATCAGTGCGACATTGGACGTGCCGTCATACTGAAATGGTGTGTTGAAACAGACGGTCACCCAGCTGCGGGAAGTCAAAGTGACATCGCCAGTGAACACCAAATCATTTTCGGAAACAGGAATCCAATCGGAAGTACCTGTAAATGAGGTTTTATCAGTGTGAACCAAATAAACATTCCAATTACGAGTTCTGCTAGAACTACCAGTATTGAAGAATGATACGCTAGAGATTTCAACTGCAGTCCCTCCCATTTCATTTGAGGTGTAGATTTGTTGCGTTAGGGAATTGTAATAATAAGTAGGAAGATATGAGCTGGTGTAGGTGCCATCTCCAATCACTATGCCCTCCGGTTTCAATTCAAAATGAGCCACATATTCCGCCGATGCTGTCACAGTCAGGTTGTATTTGGAAGTATAGGAAACTATTGTTCCATTCTTGGCCCAGTGGCTGAAAATGTAACCCTCATTGGGTATGGCGGTAAGGGTGATGGGTTGGTTGAGGTAGCACAGGCCTCCTCCACTTACCGTGCCGCCCCCTTCGGAACCGACAGAAGCAGTCACCGTATAATCATAGCTGGGAATGCCAAAAATGACTTGATTCTTCACGTTCATGCGTGTACCTGTATAACCAGTTGTATTGTACGGGTCATAATCCGAGTTACCGTAGACGCATATAGCCTGGTTGTCTTCCGTCCCGAATGTACGACAATTACTAATTGTATAGCTTTTCGAATTGTCATCCACAATTAGGGCGACATTGGATGAACCATCATATAGGAATGGCGTGCTGAAATAGACGGTTGTCCAATTATGGGCAGTCATGGTTATGCTGCCGCTAAACACCAAATCGTTTTCCGAAACAGGAATCCAATCGGAATTGCTCTCAAACGAGGCCTTATCGGTATTGACCATATAGACATTCCAATTGCGAGTGGAACTATAATTATTCGTGTTGAAGAATGACACGCTGGAGATTTCGGTTGATGTTCCACCCATTTCACTCGCGGTGTAGATTTGCTGCGTCAGGGAATAATAATAATAGGAAGGAAGATAGCCATTGGCGTTGGTTCCATTTCCTATCACTATACCATCCACCGGTTCGAAATACGCCACATATTCCGCAGGCTCAGTTACGTTCATGTTCAATGTGGAAAGGTATGAAAAATCCACACCGTCCTTAGTCCACTTGTAGAACACATAACCTTCATTGGGCGTTGCCGTGAGGGTGACTTGCTGATTATAGTGGCAAATCCCACCTTCGCTCACCGTTCCTCCTGCCGCGGGATTAGCCGAGGTGGTGATATTGAATGGTAGTCCAAAATGAGCTACCAGATTTCTATCGTTCATAGCTATGAAGGAGTAGGAAGCTTCAGAGGAAACCTGCTCACCATCTTCGGTCCAATACATGAAGGAATAATCTCCAATAGCAGTTGCTGTCAATGTGCAGGTCTCTCCACAATCGTATGTACCTGCACCGCTAACGGTTCCTCCATTTGAAGGGTCAGTTGTAGCTGTTATCTGATAGGTCGTGCCTGCTGTGCAGCCAGGACGAATGTTGATGATGGCAGCATTACTGACATTAAATGCATAACCTTGAACATTTAAAGCTCCATTGGCAAAATAGCCGTTTGAAGTACCTCCCCATCCCCAGTTAAAGTGCAGAAAGTCGTTGGAGTCATAGCCATCACAGACAAAGGCGTGACCGCCTCCCCCATTTGCATCTGAACCTCTATAATGAATAGGACAACTCAAATCAAGACAACTCTTCATTAAAGCCAACCAATTAGAATCGGTATAATTGTCCCTGTAAACGATGCTCAACTCGTTGGAATAACCGAAATAGTTCAACAAAGCCGATGGGATATACGAGGAGGATGCTCCGGAACCATAGGGGCCGTAATCCATATCAACTGCCACACCACAATGCCACATCAGAGTAGAAACCGCATCGACTTGGGTTGAAGAAGATGAGGAAGACAAGCTATTGGGCATATTAGCCCAGTCGTATGTGGTCGCGCCAAAATTGGCTGTCTGTTGAGGATATCCATAAGGAGTATAAGTATGCGATCCCATACCTTTAGTAGGATAGCCCCAATAGTGTAAAATCTGCGCAAAAGAAGTTGCAACACAGCCTGTTACAACATGTCCGCATGGACCATTTGGATTAGAAGGACATTTGTTGTTATAATAACAGCCTTGACTCCATGTGTCGGTCAGCAAAGGTGCAACGGCTGTAGTGGCTCTTTGCTCGATGAGATGGCCGATAGCCCGGACCATCTCCCACTGCCGCGCCGTGGCTTCATCGGCTTCTAAATGGTTTTCGATACCATATTGTATCTGATTCACAAAGCCTTGAAAATAGTCTTGCAATTGGATTGGAATGTCATCTGCGTCAAACGGACCTTCATCGGAATAGGCAAGTATAGGCTTGGCGCAGTCATCGGCCGAAACGATGACAAAGCCGTTGGGTGTGTTGAAAATGTGGAAGGCCGCATCGCCTCGGGAAATGTTGTAGGTGGTCACCCATTGGAGATCATCAGTGCTTCTTAATGGGGTTTTCGCATTAGCATTCATGAACTTCACCGCCACTTCGCGGGCAGTGCGCATGTCTACAGGATTGGCTTCTGCTGTAAATACGGCTGTCAGCAGGAGCATCGTTAGGGTAAGGATTCTTTTTTTCATATTGTTTGGGTTTGTTTGTGGGACAAAGTTAGAGAAAAAAAATCAATTATCAAGGGGTTTGACGAAACTTTCGAGAGATTGACTTCATCGAATGCGAAGCATTTCCCTGCGGGAAATCTCCTCACGCTCCGGAAGCCGCCAACAAAAACAGCCACCCTCTTTCGAAAGCGGCCGTTTTTATCAAATCATCACAAAAGATTATTCCTTGCCCTTCAGTGAAATGACGCTCTTGCCTCCCGCTGTCGTGGAAAAGACTAAAGTCTTCGGTTCGGTGCTGTTCGAATAGTACATGATGCCAAATCCGGGTTCAAACGCCTCCATGTCGCCAAACCACTCGCCGTCATACTCCGTCATACCGTAGTCGGTTTGGATTTGGTCTCCTTCTGAAGCCTCGAAATCGGCAAGGGCAGCATTGACTTCGATTGCCACGGCGCTCGGGAAGCCAATAAAATTCCAACCCTTATGGATGGGGATCTCGTAATCGCCGACATTCGCAGGCGCACCCGTCAGCACCACCGTGCATTCATTAATAACATTAACGAAGTATCCCTTCTCGTTCTCTAAACCGATCTCATCCAAGTCGCCGAACCACTCGCTGCCGTCAAACTCCGTCATGTTATCCTCTGACTGGATTTCCGTAGCGTTCTCACCAAGCGACGCCTTCAGCATGTCAAGCATCTCGATCGGATCCTCTACCGCAAGGTACGTGCTGATCCAGTTCCAACCAGCGGACAGTTCTATCGTCTGCGTTGTCGATGTCATGAAACCAAGGATAATCTGGTTCTTGACAGAATAGCGTGTTCCAGAATAACTTGAAGGAGCGTACGGGTCGTAGTTGGTACCGTCGCTGTAAACGCGAATGGCCTGAATGCCGTTGGCATTGAACACACGACATGCCATGTGAGGAGCACCCGTATAACTTCCTGTATTATCATCAATGACAATGGCGAGATTTGAAGAACCATCATAGGCGAACGGAGTGTCAAGAACGATGGTAGTCCAATAACCTGTAGTCATGTTCACACTGCCACTATACACAAGGTCGGACTCAGAAACTGAAATCCAATCGGCATTGCTTACGAATGCCGTCTTTTCTGTATATACCATGTAGATGTCATAACTGCGGGCCTCAGGTCCACCTGCATTGAAGTAGGAAATAGAACGAATGACACCGGTCTCTCCTATTTCATCAGGCGTGTAAATCTGCTGAGAAAGGGTATAGCTGTAATAGGAATAGCTAGGCAGATATTGGTTCGTCGACTCGCCTTGTCCGATGAGCGCACCTTCAAGGAGCATGAAGACCGCCTCAATCTCAGCCTCTTCTGTCACGGAGAAACTGTAAGTAGCATTACAACTGACCACTTCGCCGTTGTTGCTCCAGTGCAGGAACAGATAGCCTTCGTTCGGGGTGGCTGTCAGCGTGCAGGTATTGCCTAAGTAATACTCTCCTCCTCCTGTAGCGGTTCCTCCTTCGGCCATATTGGTCGTAACGGTAATGTTCATTGGCAATGAGAATCGAGCTACCAGATTGCGGTCGGTTGAGACAAGGAAGGAATAGCTTGCATCTGCCGAAACTTGCTGCCCATTTTCAGACCAATAGCAGAAACCGTAACCTACGTTGGGCTCAGCAGTCAGCGTGACAAGCGTGCCGCTCTCATAGGTTCCTGCACCTTCCACAGTACCGCCCTCTATAGGATCGGCAACAGCAGTAATGGTGCGTGGCGCAGTGGCAACCGCACAATTGATGTTGAGTTCTTGCTGGAAACTCGAGTTGAGACCTGTTTTGTGGTATATCAGAACACCGTTATCAAACTTGATGTCAAAAGAGCACTCACCTATATAAGAGCCCGCAATCCATGTCAAGGCAATATCGCTTCCTGTTTCGACTGATCGAGTATATGAAGCCGACGAACCGCTTTCAATGGTGAATTGCTCGGAATTGCCGTCGCCATAATCAACGACCAAGTAATTGCCGTTCCATCCATCGCCATAAGAGTCATGCAAGTCAAAGACAATGTTGCACATGGATCCTCCTTCCACGAAGTTAGCCACCAAATTTCTGTCTCCATTGACGGTGAAAGAATATGTGGCATCGTAGGAAACCGCAGTACCATCCTCAGTCCAATTCAAAAAGTAATAGCCCGTGTTAGGCGTAGCTGTCAAGGTGCAAGTCGCACCTTGGGAATAGGCACCAGCACCGCTAACTGAACCGTAATCAGTTGGATTGGCAGTGGCTGTGATATAATAAGGTAAACCAAGTATAATCTGGTTTTTCACCGACATGAGGGTTCCATTGTATTCTGAAGGATCGTAGGGATTGTAATTGGTGTCATCGTTATAAACACGTATGGCTTGGCTCCCTTCAGTATTAAACACACGACATGTCATGTTGCTATAATCCCAGTAACCTGTGTTATCATCCACAATAAGGGCAAGATTGGATGTGCCGTTATAGGAGAAAGGTGTGTTGAAGACAATTGTAGTCCAATTATTATTCCTCATTGTGACACTTCCCGTGAATACCATATCTGCTTCGGTAACAGGAATCCAGTCATTGGTGTTTTCGAAAGTAGACTTGTCTGTATGAGCCATATAAATTGTATAGGTACGGCTTTTCTGTGCACTAGTATTGAAGAAAGATATGCTTGAGATTTCGCAAGCCGTTCCTATTTCATCAGAGGTATAGATTTGCTGAGACAAAGTGTAATTATAATAAGAGTAACTGGGGAGATAGTAGTTTGACAATGCGGCATCACCAATAGCGATGCCATTAGAGACCAATTGGAATTCCGCCACATATTGAGCGTTGCTTGTCACAGTGAAATTATAGGTTGATAGGCCCGAAACGGGTGAGCCATTCAAAGTCCACCTGAGAAACACGTAGCCTTCATTGGCAGTTGCAGTAACCGTAGCAGTGGTTCCGTAATCATACTCGCCTGTACCTGACACTGTGCCGCCTTCCATTGGATTGGCGGATACTGATATACTGAGAGGCAAGGAGAAATTAGCGACCAGGTTGCGGTCGGTTGCTACAGTAAAAGAATAACTGGAATTGTTTGACACCACACTACCATTTTCAGTCCAATACATAAAGGTGTACTCACCTGACGATGATGCGGTCACAGTGCATGTCATTCCAGGAATATATTTTCCTTCTCCAGCAACTGTGCCGCCGTTTTCCGGGTTTGCCACGACGGTGATAATGGTGTTTCTTAATACCTCTGAACCTTCAGCATATAAATTGCCATCGGCATTCAAGGTGAATGTGATTGGTATTATTTCCGTGTCGGGACAATCGGAAGCGATAACGACATCGAATGTGCATTCAACTTGCGAATTGGCCTCCAATGTGCCCACCTCATAAGTCTCGTTGACTATAGTGAGATATTGGCTTGGGGAAGCGATGTGTGCGACTGTATTGGCAGCCATATAGTGGCCATTGTTCTTGAATGTGGCAGTAAGGGTCAGCGTTTCTCCCGCATCGAACATCTCTGCCCATGACATACCTACATATACAGGTACGGCTTGGATTGCCTTGATGACCAACTCTCCTGTCCATGTTTCTTCCCCACAAGTCATGGTGACATTGAGGTGGAATCTTGTATTGTCTGGAACATTTTGTGCTATGATGAAACTGAATTCATTTTCCAACGAAACGACTTGATTGCCACCCAGTGCACCAAATTGGCCTATTCCGTCTATAATGGTCAGTCTGTCATCATTTGAATTAATGGTTACATAAGTTGTACCTGATGTAGCATCCAATCCAACATTCCTGAAATTCACGCTAAGCGAAGTTTGCTGATTGACAGGAGTGGCATTGGGAGTATAGCTATCAACCACCATGTATGATCCTGCTGCTGGCACCACCTCAATGGTGTCTTCATAACGAAGATAGTCTTGTCCCGTAACCACAATATTTATAACCGTAGGAGGCGCTTGGGGCTCAAACTCGACTGTTTGCGAGCTACCTGTAGCCGTAGCCACAGCAAGAATGTCCCAGCCTCCGTCTAAATTAGCTTTCACTATACTGATTGTACATCCTTCCGGTGCCGAAACCGAAATGGAACTGCCACCTGCGACAATCGCAGAGGTATGCGCTACCTCCATCGTCCTTGGCACTTGGGTATATAGTCTCAAGAAAGCATCGCAGTGAGCAGTGAACATCTGATAAGTAATAACTTTCACACTGGAGCCACTAGTCCATGAACTTTGTTGAAGGAAATACTTTCCTGCGACATTACCAAAGGCGGGTTGCCAGTTACCGTGATAATTGGCGTAAGGGCCATAATTAGGAAGAAAATCAGGATCGTATTGGTCCATCAATCCCCAAACGTAGGTATCATTGACAAACGAATAAGAGGTCTCTGTAGGTCCAAGACAGCCCACTGCACCGGCATTTTGGCCATTGTAGGTGCGTCGCATGAAAGCTTCGATAAGACAGTCTGAATCATAGTATGAACTATAGTCAAAGGTACCTGTCTTACAATTGATGGTGTTTACGAAGGTCAACTTGCCTACATTAGTCATCTGATTGACATTGCTATTGCTGAATACCGGTTGGCCCCATCTTTGATAGCTGCCATGATCGCGGTGCTGGAGCATCATTGTCCCATTGTTTACTGCATTGACAACATCAGCCCCTGTGCCTCCAGTCCAGCCTCCAAGTTCATTAGGAGATGCAGGAATATAACCTTGTCCGTTAGGGCCAAAGTAATTGACTACTGTAGACGTATTTGAGGCGGATGACCAAATATCGGCAGGTGCTGGGAATTCATAAATCTCGTTGATACGAACAGGATGTTTTCCTTGATTCCTCCAATAGCCTCCCACAACTTCCGAACAAAGCTGGAACCAACGCTCGGTTTGCCAGCCCAAGGCCGTGACAGGATGGTCGTATGATGATGCATCCATGTTGGGATTGCTGAATTCGTATTCAATCTGCTTGCTCACCATCATCTGGGCTTCAGTGGCATTAGCAGCTACAAGTCGCGAAAACACCATATCCGGCAGGTTGTCGCCCGTTGGGTCGGCATAGCCGTTGTCGCTAATGCACGAGCCTCCCTGAGGATGCGAAACCGTTTCGGCAGGGATAAATTGACTCATATCAGTACCATGGTCGCCAAAAAGCAACACAGCCACAGGGGGTATCGTCCAAGTGTTATAGGCATTGTGGAACCAAGCTTTCATCTCATCAATGGAGGATGCGGGCATTTCATCAAGACGATACACCTCGGTCAGAATGCCTTGGCGTGTGCGGTAGTTCTTAAGTTGGTTGGCATACTCGGCCCAACCGTCGTTGTTAGGCGTGATGATAAGGTATTCTGCACCGTCAGCATCATCGCGCAACCATTGCTGCATACGGGCAGTATAGTCGATGACAGGAAGCTGATCGTAGTTCATCAACTCAGCAGCGAGAATAGGATCCCAATAAGGAGAGCGTAAACGGTCGTCACCAAAATGGCCATTACCTCCTTCGAAGCTCACAGAAAGCTCGATATTGGTATACACCCTCAATTCCTTGGTCACAGGATTGTACTGGAAGGGTGAAATCGACACGGCCACGACATCTACACCACGAATAGAAGACCTATCAATCGTGAAGGGTTGTTCTGGATAAAAGGCATTTTTCTCATAAACATCCCGGTTTTTCACGTAATTGAACTCTGGTTCCTCGCTTTCAGCTTGGATTCGCAGGGCGGGAGCGACATTAACGTCCCTGACGACTTCACTCTCGGCATTGATGATGTTCAGCCGTGCATTTGCGCCTTGAGGAATCGCTAGCATACGGCTCTCAACGGGCAAGTCCGGACAGCCTTCGATATTTGGCAAGACCATGCCCGAAATGCTGATCTCGGACATGTCTTCTCCTCGATAGTTAAGTTGTCTCAGCGAAAACTGGCCTAAATTGTAGTTGACATGCAACCCGTCTCTGGTCTTCTCTGATATGGAAAAACCTTGTTTCCCTTTTACTGGATACGTAAAAGTCTGTGCCATTGCAAGATTGGAAAAAAACGCAATCATTGCAATAAAAATCATTTGTGGGACTCTTTTCATAATAAAAACAGTTTAAATGAAACGAAAATGGTTACTATTTAGATAATAAAAACATATTCCACAGCCCAGCAGTGTTAGTTGTAATTTTATCAGCAAATATAGAAATAAAACTGATATGTTGCAAAAGAAACATTGGAAAAAATAGATCAAGAATGGAATAACATCGCCTATCACTCCATATAACACACAAAAACGGCCGCCCTCGGAGGAGAGCGGCCGTTTTTATCCAATCTTCACTGATAATCATTCCTTCCGCTTCCGCAAGAAGACTCTCTTGCCTCCTGCTGTCGTGGAAAAGACCAAGGTCTTCGGTTCGGTGCTGTTCGAATAGTACATGATGCCAAATCCGGGTTCAAACGCCTCCATGTCGCCAAACCACTCGCCGTCATACTCCGTCATACCGTAGTCGGTTTGGATTCGGTCTCCTTCTGAAGCCTCGAAATCGGCAAGGGCAGTATTGACACCGATTGCCACAGCGCTCGGGAGGCCAATAATGTTCCAACCGTTATGGATGTTGATTTCGTAATCGCCGACATTCGCAGGTGTACCCATCAACTCAACCGTGCAATCATTATTAACATAAATGAAGTATCCCTTCTCATTCTCTAAACCGATCTCATCCAAGTCGCCGAACCACTCGCTGCCGTCAAACTCCGTCATGTTATCCTCAGACTGGATTTCAGTAACGTTCTCGCCAAGCGATGCCTTCAGCATGTCAAGCATCTCAACCGGATCGGCTGCAAGGTATGTGCTGATCAGGTTCCAGCCTTGGGAAAGGGTGAGAGTTTGTTGCGTACAGTTTTCCTGAATATTGGTAAACACATTCCAACAGGCCGCAGATTGATATGTCTCCATACATCCGCAGTGAACATAGACTGGTATATTCCTCGGAACATTATTGAAAACATTTGTGCTCGTCAATGTAGGAGGCGTTACAGCAAAAATGGTCAATGAAGTCAATCCTATACAATTATAGAAAGCACAATTACCTATCGAGGTGACAGAATTGCCAATGGTCAATGAAGTCAAACCGCTACAATTCCAAAAAGCGCCAAATACTATCTTAGTGACAGCATTGGGAATGGTCATATCACCCGTCAAGCCACTACAGCCTAAGAAAGCATATTGGCCAATTGTTGTTACGGAATTGGGAATAATCAACGAACCTGTCAAATTAGTACAATTATGAAAAGCATCATCGCTTATCGAAGTCAATCCAATAAAATACTGTAGCTCTTCAAATGAAGTGATTTCATCATTGTAACTAAACAATTTTCCTATAGTTGTCACCATGGCGGCCTCAGCATAGCTTAATTCTCCATCTCTATTGGTATCCCAATTGGCAACACAGATGGCTTTTACGTTAGCATCGGCAAAATCAATGTTCCCATCCGATACAAAATGGGCTACCAAATTGCGATTGACGGAAACGGTAAATGTATACTCGGCTTGAGTAGAAACAACGATACCATTTTCCTTCCAACAAACAAAAGCATAATCCTCATTAGGTGAGGCAGTAATTGTACACAAAGTGCCAGGGTCAAAAACTCCAGCCCCGGTAACCACTCCTCCTTCAGATGGGTCGGAAGAAACGGTAATAGTTCCCGAAGAGCACATTCCATTTATATTGGAAAAACTATCCCAACCTTGAGCATTTTGGTATGCTGCAACAGATCCGCATGGTACATACATTGGAATGTCAATAGATATGCCACTTAACACACTCGTCCCCATTGCCGGAGGCATCTCTGCAAAGATAGCCATAGATGTCAAACCACTACAACCATAAAAAGCATTATTGGCTATAGAAATGACAGAGCTCGGTATGGTTAACGAACCTGTCAAGCCGCTACAACCTTCAAAAGCAGACAAGTTTATGGAAGTAAGTGAATTGGAAATAGTCAGAGAACCCGTCAAACCACTACAACCTTGGAAAGCTCGATAACCCATCGAGGTAACAGAATTCGGAATGGTCAATGAACCCGTCAAACCGCTACAATGACCAAATGCCCAGTCGCCAATCGAAATGACAGAATTGGGAATTATCAATGAACCCGTCAAACCCCAACAACCATAGAAAGCGGAACCCCCTATCGAAGTCACGGAATTCGATAGGGTCAGAGAACCTGTCAAGCCACTGCAATCTCTAAAAGCGGAACTCCCTATCGAAGTCACAGAATTCGGAATAATCAGTGAACCTTTCAAGTTCCTGCATCCATAGAAAGCAAAATCACCTATTGAAGTGACAGAATTTGAAATATTCAATGAAGTCAAACATGTGGCTCCATAAAAAACATAAGGCTTTAGTTCAGTTACAGTTTCAGGGATTACTAAATTGGTCACCAATTCATTATTAATGAACAGCTTACGGGCATAAGAAAGAGGATTAGAGTATTGGCTTCCAAATGAAATATTACACCATCCGGCCACATCGCCCATATAACGTACTTCTGTAAAGCCGCTACAACCATAGAAAGCATAATTGCCTATTGATGTCATAGAATTTCCGACAGTCAAAGAAGTCAAGCCACTGCAACCATAGAAAGCATAATTGCCTATGAAAATAACAGGATCGGGAATAGTCAGTGAGCCCGTCAAATTACTGCAATTGCTAAAAGCATAATTGTGTATAGAGGTCAAACTAATAAAGTATTGTAGTTCTTCAAATGAGGTAATGGTGGTATTCTCCCTGAACACAGTGCCAATACTCCTCACCGATGCGGCTTCCACATAGCTCAATTCACCATCGCCATCGGTGTCCCAATTGGCCACACAAATGGCTTTCACGTTGGCATCGGCAAAATCAATGTTTCCCTCAGGTACAAAATGAGCCGTCATGACACTTTCTCCAACCACAACGAAGCTATACTCTGCATCAGATGAAACCACATTCCCGTTTTTTGTCCAATGGGCAAAGCAATAACCTTCGTTTGCCGTAGCGGTAACAATACAAGTATCGCCCATGTAGTTTGCTCCATTGCCGCTTACAATGCCTGCCTCTTCTGGACTAGCAATGATCGTGATAGTGACAGGGTCAGTCGATGGCATCAGTTTAGTAAACACAACCTGATTCTTCATACTACCTCGAGTACCAGAATAATCAGCAAGGTTGGTAGGATCATAATCGATTTGGGCACTACTCACACGGATTGATTGGTATTCCCCAGTATTAAAGACTCTGCATTTCATGCCGCTTGAACTGTTATAGTTCTCATCGACAATCAAGGCAAGATTTGCGGAGCCATTATAATAAAATGGTCGGTCAAAACTAATGTAGGTCCAGTCACCAACTGTCATTATGACATCACCACTGAACACCTCATCGGTTTCTATGACTGGAATCCAATCATTCCCATTAGTGAAACTGTTTTTATCAGTATGCTTCATGTAAATGGTGTAATCAAGTATATTTTGACTGCCTGTGTTGAAGAAAGCGACGCCCGTAATCATGCACGCGGTTCCTATCTCATCCGCAGTATAGATTTGTTGTGAAAGAGAGTATTTATTAGAATAATCCGAAGTGCTGGGGAGATTGTTACTTGCGCTCACAGCGTCTCCGATGGCAATTCCGTTGGGAGCCCATTCAAAGTTGGCCACATAGTTGGCCTCTCCCAAAACATTGAAAGTATAGGTGGAAAAATAAGAAACCGCAGTACCGTCTTTGGTCCAATAATCAAAGACGTAGTTTTCGTTGGCTAATGCCGTAAGGGTACACGCTTCACCATAACCGTACAGCCCATCTCCAGTCACTACACCTCCCTCTTCGACATTAGCACCTACGGAAATGGCAACTGGAGGCATAAAATGTGCAACGAAATGATGATCGGCCATGACCGTAAAGGAATAGGTGGGATTGGTGGAAACCACAACGTCGTTTTCTGTCCAGTTGACAAAGGTATAAGTCTCATTTGCAACGGCTGTAATGGTACAGGTCTCGCCCGGTTCGTAACTACCTCCTCCTGTCACGCCTCCTCCTTCTGATGGTTCTGCGCTGACAGCAACATTAAGAGGTGAGAATTGGTCATCGCAGTCCATGTCAAATTCACACAACAATCCTGCATGGAGATTTGATCCCTGATATAAGACAACCCCATTTTCATATTCCACAGTAAAAGAGCACGCTTCAGTATAGGAGCCAGAAACCCAACTCAAGGAGACATGAACACCCTCACCAATTTGAACAATAAAAGATTGGGAATTTTGCCCATTATCAAGATAGAGCCCCATAGTTGGAGTACCATCACTAAAATCTACTACCAATACGTTATCATGCCAACTCGTTCCTAAAGAAGTGTGAAGATTAAAAGTGAGATTGCAGGTATTCCTCAACACGTCAGAAGCTTCAGTTGAAACCTCACCATTTGCACTTATAGAGAATACAAGAGGTATTTGTTCTGTCCTTGGGCAATTGGAAGAAATATCGACATTATATGTACATTCAACTTCATCATTTATCCCAACGGTACCTATTTCGTATATTTCACTTTCAAATGAAACAAATGGACTTGTCGAGGCTATCTGGGCAACCGCACCAGCAGCACCATTATGGCCAATATTTTTAAAAGTAGCCGTGACGGTTAATGTTTCTCCAGGAACGAAACCTCCTGCCCATGACATACCCATATATTCAAATGATGCCTGTTGGGCGGTAATGACGCCATAGCCTGTCCAAGTCTCCTCACCACAACTCATGGTTACCTCAACAGGAAACTCTGTTCCATCCTCTACCCCATCGGCAATGATGAAACTGAAGGCATTGTCCAAGTTGATGGTAGCATTAGGCGCAATTGTTCCCAATGTGGCCGTGTCATCGATGATGTTGAGTCTTTCATCCGATGTGCTAAGATTAATGGTTGTAGTACCCGAAGAGGCCATATTACCCAAATTCCTGAAACTCATGCCAAGATTGGTTTGTTGGTTAACTGGAGCGGCATGAGGATTATAATCCTGCACGATAAGGTATGCGCCATTGGGTGAGTCCACTTCTATTACCCCTTCATAACGGAGATAATTCTGTCCCGTAACCACGATCTTGATTTCCGCTGCAGCTTGTTGAGGTTCAAAAGTTATGTTTTGATATGTACCCGTGGCCGTAGCGACAGCCACAATATCCACACCTCCTTCTTGATTCGCCTTCGACAAGCAGATGACGCAGCCCGCAGGTGCCATGACAGTGATTTCACTTTGGCCTGCAATGACACTTGCAGGATGAATCGTTGCCGTTTCCTGCGGGACTTGGGTATAAAGACGTAAAAAAGCATCACAATGGGCGGTAAACAAATTAAATGTAATGTCTTTATAATATCCATCTGATTCCCATGAAGTTTGTGAAAGAAAACACTTCCCAGCCACATTTCCAAAAGCAGGCATCCAATTCCCCGTATTCTCCATATTTGTTCCGAATGTTGGCATAAAGTCCTCTTCAAAATAATCATACATTCCCCAATAAAGCAATTCATTGACACAATTATACGAAACCTGAGTAGCACTGATTACGCCTACAGCACCTGCATTATTACCATCATAGGTATGCCGCATCCAGGTTTCAGTAAAACAATCTATTGAAGCATTGAATTCACCCGTAGAGCAATTGCTCATAATAACAAAGGGAAGTTTTCCGATGTTAGTAGTTTGGACCACATCGCTATTTTGCATAAAAGGTGTCCCAATATGAGCAATATTGCCATGACCATCATTATGGAACAAAAAAGCACCTTCATTGACCGCTTGCACTATCTGTCCAGCTGTTCCGCCAGTCCAACCACCCAACTCGTATGGGGTAGCGGGAATGTATCCAGTCCCATTAGGCCCAAAATAATTGACTATTTTCCATGAATCTGACCAATTTGACCAAGACTCTCCTGGCATTGGTTCTGGCTCATTGTTACTAATACTATTGATACGACGAGGATGATAACCATGGGTACGAAAATAGCCACCAGGAATCTCAGCGCCAAGCGCAGACCACATCCCTGGATCCCATCCACAGCTTGTAATAGGTTTGTTGTAAAAATTGTAATCCATATTAGGATTGGTATATTCGTATTCAATTTGCTTGCCTACAAAGACAGGCAGTTCTGAGGCATTTTGTGCCACCAATCGCGAGAAAACCATGTCTGGCAAATTGTCACCTGAGGCATCGGCATAGCCGTTGTCCGTGATACAATCGCCATAACCTGACGAATGGAATATGGTCTCCGCTGGAATGTATTGGTTCATATCAGTGCCATGGTCACCCAAAAGGCATACTGCTACTGGAGCAATCTCCCATGTGTTGTAGGCATTGTGGAACCAGGCTTTCATTCCATCAGTCGTGGTAGCAGGCATTTCATCGAGGCGAACTACTTTGGTAAGTATGCCTTGGCGGGTGCGGTAGTCCCTCAACTGGTTGGCATATTCCGCCCAGTCATCGTTGTTAGGCGTAATGATGAGGTATTCGGCACCTTCGGATCCATCGCGCAGCCATCGTTGCATTCGAGCTTCATAATTAATGACGGGCAACTGGTCATAATTCATCAGTTCTGCAGCAAGAATAGGATCCCAATAGGGCGAACGCAGGCGGTTTTCACCATAATGGCCAGTCCCGCCCTCGTAGGTCAGCGAAAGCTCAACATGGGTGTAGACAACCAAATCTTTGGTAACGGGATTGTACTGGAAAGGCGAGATGGACAAGGTCACAGCATCAACACCACGAATATGGGATGTGCCCATGACAAAAGGTTCGGCCGGATAATAGGCGTTCCTACCGTAAACGTTCATGTCTTTCACATAGTTCATCTCGGGTTCCTCATCCATAGCTTGGATGCGAAGAGCAGGAGCAATGTTTACGTCACGGATGATTTCTGTTTCAAAATGCACTACATTGAGTGTGGCATTTGCACCTTGAGGAATGGCTATCATGCGGCTTTCCACGGGCAAATCGGGACAGCCTTCCGCGTTGGGCAAAAACACACCCGAAATGGTGATTTCGGACATGTCTTCACCGCGATAGTTGAGTGGGGTCAATGAAAACTGACCCAAATTGTAGGTAACGTGCAAACCATCCCTAGTCTTTTCGGACAAAGAAAAGCCTTGAGCCCCTTGCACAGGATAGGTGAAAGTTTGCTGCGACATGACAAAATTTGAAATTGCCAGAAGCACTGCAATAAAAATTAAATATAAATGCTTTTTCATCGTTTATGTTTTTTGGGGGTTAAATAATAATATATAATAACAAAAGCGACCGAGAATGGTCTCTATTTAGAAGTGCAGCAAAAGTAAAACAAATAATTTGAAAAAGCAAAATCACCAGTGTCTTCTATAAATGCCGTTGATAGCTTATCCTCAATTCGGGTGCAGGCAGCAACAGGTTTGTCATCCCAACACTGAATAAAGCAGGCCACAGGAAACATGTCATCTCTACAGTGGACATGCAATCATGGGAACTGTGTTTTTGGAGCTATACTAAAAAACAAAGGCCGCCCTCCTCCGAGAGCGGCCGTTTTCATCCAAGCATCACGGATGATTATTCATTTCGCTTCCGCAAGATGACACGCTTCCCTTTCGCTCCCGTCTGGAAGATTAGGGTCTTCTCCTCATCGCTGTTGGAATAGTACATGATGCCAAATCCGGGTTCAAACGCATCCATGTCGCCAAACCACTCGCCGTCATACTCCGTCACGCCGTAGTCGGTTTGGATTTGGTCTCCTTCTGAAGCATCGAAATCGGCAAGGGCAGCATTGACCTCGATTGCCACAGCGCTCGGGAAGCCAATATAGTTCCAACCGTTATGGATGTTGATTTCGAAATCGGCGACATGAGCAGGCGTACCCGTCAGCTCAACCGTGCATTCATTAACAACATTAACGAAGTATCCTTTCTCGTTTTCTAGACCGATTTCATCCAAATCGCCGAACCACTCGCTGCCGTCAAACTCCGTCATGTTATCCTCAGACTGGATTTCCGTAGCGTTCTCGCCAAGCGATGCCTTCAGCATGTCAAGCATCTCAACCGGATCGGCTGCAAGGTATGTGCTGATCAGGTTCCAACCGGATGACAACGCTATCGTCTGGGTCTCGGTTGAACCACAAAAAGCGCTTTGGTGATCATCCAATCCGTGCATCGAGGGTAGGCATGGACCTTCAAAATTCTGAGCTTGTACTTTCATCATGGCCGTCATAATGAACGCGACCATCATTGCAATTGTAAATAACTTTGTTTTCATTGTTTATGTTTTATTATCGTTACTCAATTTGTTCGCTTTTATTATAAGTAACTGTTCAAAAATAATGTATAGTATTCTTGGCTGTAAGCTATCAGCCGTCAGCTATCAGCTCGGTAGCACCAAGGCTGACTGCTGATGGCTGACTGCTGACGGCCAAATTCTCGCGTCTATTATGTAAACTATATTTGTTCATCTACTTATTTGGAAATTAATTGTTTACAGGGTTCACCAAGCGCACAACATTTCCAGTACTTCGATTATTCACACTATTACCAAAACCGACATAATTATTGCCAAAATAAACACAGTACGCGTTGTTAATATCACTATGAGTGGATGACCAGTAATTACAGTTATTGGTTATTGAAGTCCCATTGCGGCCAACTGTTTTGGGCAAAAAGACTGCTCCATTGGCTTCAAGAATCGTAGTCCAATCCGTTGCACTTATGGTGTTAGCATTGAAACCTCCATAATCATCATTTGTTTCGTTCAGCGTGTAGGTAGAGGCATCCCAATTGTCGGGCAACAAGATGAGGCCATCCACACCATTCACACTACCCATAGCAAATCGGATACCTGATGCAGTATTACGTCCAGTGAGAATATAGGTCCATTCGTCATGGGTCAGTGTGCGCCATCCGCTGTTTTCTTGGTTGCCGCCGTTACGTATTGCGTTGTAACCCCAGTCGGCCTGGCCTGT
>JAFRRE010000028.1 GCA_017428285.1 Bacteroidales bacterium
CAATACCGTTACGGGAACTTATGTGACCTGCACATGGTATGGTGAGTCGGTGACTGGCGCTTCTGTGCAAGGCTACAACTACAGCAGCTTGGCATCTGTCACTGGTTATCAGCGCAACTTCCTGCCTAAGACCACCTTCACCTATACTGGTGGCGGCGGTGGCGGTGTTGGCGACCAACTCCATGTGAAATACATGGACGGCAATGAAGAGGTTGTCGACAGACTGGACCTCGGTGTTCGTCCCGCCAATGCTTGGATGGAGCCTTTCGACTTCACCATGTACACGGAAGGTGCTGCCTACACTGTCAATGTGCTCGACTTCACGCCGAGCGACGGCTTGTTCACGGTTGCTGGTGAGGAACTTCCTTTCCAGGTGACCCGCAACGCCGACGTTGCCTTGAACATGACGACCAATGGCACTGAAGCTGGTGTGATCGATCGTCAGTTCGTGGCCATCACCGAAGGTGACCGTGCCGCTCACATCTGGCCTGTCACGGTTGAGCTCTACGCTCCCGAGGTTCCTGATGTTTGGGAGAAGGCTTGCACTGAAGCCACCACGTTCCCCTTCGTGGAGGTTCCTGCTACGGCTCACAACATTGTCCTGCACAACGACTACACCCTGCCTTTCCCCGAAATTCCGGAAGGCGTGGATGCCGTCTACAAACTTGTGTTTGACCAAGATATGATGCTGAATGCCAGTGTTACTGCTGGTGAGGACGGTAAGGTCGCTCTTTACAGAGACGGCTTTGAAGGCGAAGGCGGCCCGATGGCTAACAACAACTATACTGGTGTTGTTGGTGGCGGTGGTTCTGCTGGTGCCCCGTTTGAGGCTCAAATCGGTGAAGGTACAAATACTTTGACCTATTTCCCATTCCATACCCTTTGGAAATACTCTCTCGCCGAGAACCTCTTCCTCGCTTCTGAGTTGACTGAGGCCGGTGTGACCACCGCTTCGATGACCAGCTTGAGCTGGTATGTCGCTTCAACGACTTGCACGACACCCCAAAACAACATCGAAATTTGGATGGCTAATGTGGGTGATGAGGCCTTGACTACCACCTCGCACACCACTGCTGGTATGACTCTTGTCTATACTGGTAATGACGTGCTTCCTGTTGCTGGTGAATGGAATGAGTTTGTGTTTAACCAAGGAAACTTCGCTTGGGACGGCCATAGCAACATCCTGATCCTGTGCCAACGCAACAACGGCGAATGGCAAGGTTCCATCAGCTGGCAGACCCACAACCCTGGCTTCGCTGGCACGAGCTATGCTTACACTGACAATGAAGCTTACAATGCAGGTACCCAAACTTACTCGATGAGCACTTCATCCACGAACCGTGCTAACATCATCATGAAGGGTGGCAACCGCATTAATCGCGACAACGTTGCTCTTGAAGAAGGCTTTGAAGGCGGTTTGATGCCTGCTGGCTGGACTTCCGAAGGTGATAATGAATGGTCGGTTGGAACTGGTGACTATAGCACATCTACTGGTGCTAATACCGGTTCTTATAACGCCTTAATCACTCACAACTATAGAGATGATGAAACCTATCTTGTCACTCCCGCTATGAATTTGAGCGGCGCCACTCAAGGTACCCTTAGTTTCAGCATGGTGAATAGAAGCTGGGCTGGTGATATTGACGAACTTGGTGTTTACTATCGCGTCAATGGCGGTGCATGGAACCAATTGTACTACACCACTGATGCCCATGCCTCTTGGACTGCCATCAGCAACATTGCTCTTACTGGCTTTGCTGCAAATTACCAGATTGGTTTCAAGATGGTTGACAACTATGGTTATGGTATTGGCCTCGATGACATCGTTGTCACTTGCAATGGTGGTGGTGGCGATACCCCGACTCCGACTCCCACTCCTGAGAGCGATATGGTTTACGGCCCCGTCATCGAGAATGCCGCTGTTGAGGCTGGCACCTACTACTTGGTCGCTTCTTCAACGACTCCCGATTTCGAGGTTACGATCAATGCTGAACCTATGCCTTGCCCGGCTGTTGAAGGCTTCGCTTTCAACCCGACTCCTGCCGACAATGCTGATGAGGTTGAGCCTGGTAGCGTGACTCTGCGTTGGAACATCCCGGACTATGCCACTGGTTGGCGTCTGGTCTTCGGTTCCACCTATCACCCGGAACCCGGTCATGTCCAGACTATCATCTATCCTGAAGAAGGCTGGTGCACCACAATGACCAACAGCTACACTGTGCGCAACCTGTGGAACAACACCAACTATTTCTGGCACGTTGAGTTTAACAACAACGGTTCTTGCCCTGAAGGCGTGAGCAGCCCGATCTGGGGATTCACGACCCACCTCAATATCCCGAACAACCTCACTGCTGATGACTACACTGTCTTCAACGATGAGACCGTCACGCTGCATTGGAACGCTGTTGTTGACCGTACCTATCGTCAATACTTCATCTATCGCGATGGAGTGAAGGTTGGTGAGACTCAGATGAACAACATCGGCCACACCACTTTCGTTGATGGTCCTCTGCCATACAATATGGATGGCTACACCTATTATGTAACGGCTATTTATGATGAAGGCGAAAGCAATCCTTCAGATCCTATTACTGTTAGAGTCTCTGGCTATGGTGATGTGAACGGTCACGTCTATGAGCAAGATGGTACGACTGGTATTGCCAATGCCACTGTTACCATGGTGGGTCTGGACGAGTTTGGTGAATCACACACCTACAACTTCACCACCGATGGTCAAGGCTACTACACTGGCCATATCTATGCTGGCAGTTACAACGGTTCTGCTGCTTGCAACGGCTATCAGCCCATCGATGCCCCAGTCCAAGGCAACCCGATTGCCATTACTTATAACAATACGACCACTCCGATCGACTACATTCTCGACGAGAACTTCTACACACCTTGCTCGGTTATTGCCCAATACTATCCTGACTCGACGGATATCAACTCTCCGTATGTGAAGGTGATCTGGGGTTGCGGCCTGCCTGGTGAGGATATTGTTGAGCCTTTCGAGACCGGTGACTTCAGTCAATTCGATTGGCAGCTCGATCCCACTTATCCTTGGAGCATCACCACCAACAACCCGTATGAAGGCACCTACTGCATGAAGAGCGGTGGCGCTGGCGTGGCCAATGTGGTGAGCAATATGAGCGTGACGGTGAACATCCCGAGTGACGGTGTCATGAGTTTCTTTGGCAAGATCTCCTGCGAAAGCAACTGGGACTACGGCTACTTCTACATCGACGGTGTCCAGAGGGGCAGCTATACGGGTGCTGGTAGCTGGGCTGAAAGAACATTCGACATCACCGCTGGTGACCACACCTTCAAGTGGAGCTATGAGAAGGATGGTAGCGTCAACAGCAACGACGACTGCTTCTATGTCGACTACATCACCTTCTACAGAAGACCCGAACCCGCTCTCCCGGGTATGACTTACGACTTCGAGAACAGCTCAATGCAGGGCTGGACTTCAGTTGATGCCGACGGTGACGGTTATGGTTGGTATGTGGCCAGCGAGATTATGAGCACTGGCTACGGCCACAACGGTTCCAACGACTGCGTGCTTTCACAGAGCTACAGCAATAGCGTTGGTGTCCTTTATCCTGACAACTACCTTGTTTCGCCTCAAGTGCAACTCGGCGGTGTTTTGAGATTCTATGCTTGCGCTCAGGATGCCAGCTATGCTGCTGAGCACTTCGGTGTTGCCGTTTCGACGACCAACACCAACCCGAGCTCATTCACCATGGTTCAGGAATGGACGATGACTGCAAAGGCCGCTCCTGCCGACAATGGCAAACCTGTTCGAAACAGCCGCAGCGGCCGTGCACAGGGCAACTGGTATGAATACAACGTTGACCTGAGTGCCTACAGTGGCATGGGTTATGTGGCCATCCGTCACTTCAACTGCAGCGATATGTTCTACCTCGATGTCGACGACATCACCATTGGTGAACCTGGTAAGGGTATTGCTGACAACACCCGTAGCCTTGATCACTACAGAGTGTATCGCACCAACTGCTACAACGATGGTCCTTACACCGAAGAGAACACCGTCCTGTTGGCTTCTGTCTGGGTGCCTGACACCGTCTACATCGACGTTGAATGGGCTGACCTCGCTCCTGGTGTCTACAAGTGGGGTGTCGGTTCCGTCTATTCTGGCAACCGCGGTGAAGAAATCGAAGGCGAAATCGCCTGGTCAGAACCTGTTGCAGTTGCTCCTGAAAAGGGCAACCGCGATCAAGTCTTTGACTTCGAGAACGGTCAGATTCCTTCTGGCTGGACCAACGATGCTACGTATCCTTGGACAGTTGTCAACAATGCTTATGCTGGTTACAACGGCACTTACTGCATCAAGAGTGGTAATGGCGGCGTAGCCAACTCCACTTCTTCCATCAGTACAACTGCGAACTACGCCCAAGACGGCACTGTCAGCTTCCTTGGCGGTTTCTGGGGTGAAGGCAGCAACGACAGCTATGATTGGGATAAGTGCAGATTCTATATCGATGGCAACATTATGATTGACTATGGCGCACACGATGCTTGGGAGAGTGTTAACTTCCCGGTTTCAGCTGGTAGCCATACCTTCACTTGGACTTACAAGAAGGACGGCAGCGTGAACCCGACTGGTGATGCCTTCTTCGTTGACGATGTTACCTTCGCTACCAGTGGTGGTAGCGGCGGTGGTGGCAACAACGGCTATGGTCCTGGCGGCCAGCCCATCCAATTGCCTCGCGAAGGCGAAATCGTTTGGTCGAACTGCCTCGACAAGGATATGTATCTTGATCACGTCACTGTGAATGTGTTGCTCAACAGCGCCGACAGTCCTGAAGGCACTACCGTTGACTTCACCAACCTGAACGAAGTTGAACAACAGAACTATCCTGTTGCACAACTTGTCCTCGATGAGAGCGGCTTCTATGCATTCGAGAGCTTCCGTCGTGGTGAATATGCCGTTAAGGTGCGTCACGAAGGCTATGAGCCCATCGACGACACTGTCAGCATCTGGGAGAACACTGATCTCCGTTATGTGATGATCGAGATCATCTACGGCGTTGAGAACGTCTACGTCAGCCGTACCGGCTGGGCCATGTGGGATCCGCTCGACCCGCAACAAGGCGGCAGCGGCATCAATCCTGGCCCGCAAGGCGGAGCCACCACGTTCAATGTCGGCTTCGAAGAAGGCATGCCTGAAGGCTGGACCAGAATCGACGCCAACAACGACGGCAACAGATGGGAGATGACTTCCGACATCCCGACCGCATGGCCTTACTACGCCAGCCTGACGCTCGACTGGTATCGCACCGGCACGAACGCCATCTGCAGCGGTAGCTACATCAACGGTGTGGGTGCCATCACTCCTGACGACTACTTAGTCACGCCTCAGGTAACCTTGGCCGCCGGTAGCACGTTCAGCTTCTGGGCTGCTGCCACCGATGCCAACTATCCTGCTGAGCACTTCGGTGTGTTTGTCTCCGACGATGCCACCAACTGGACTTCAGTCCAAGAATGGACGCTGACTGCCAAGAGCGGCAGCAAGGCTGGCGACCTCCGCGCCTCGCGCGACGGCAACGGCAACAGACTCGGCAACTGGCACCAATACAGTGTCGACCTGAGTGCCTATGCCGGTCAGAAGTACATCGCCATCCGTCACTTCAACTGCTACGACCAGTACATCATGTGCGTTGACGACATCGAGCTGACTGCCGGTGCCAAGAACGGTGGCGACCGTCACTTTGAATATTATAAGGTGATGTGCACCTCTATCGACGGTGTGCCGATCTTCAACCACAACACTGTGCATCCGTTCTGCCAGCTGTCAACCAACGAGCCTTACAATGCTCCTCTGGTTGAAGGCGAGCACTACCTCTGCAAGGTTGCTGTGATGTACAGCACTGGTCTGAGCGCTTGGAGCGAACCTGTCGAATGGGTGTATGAACCTTGCGATCACTGGGGACCTGTTGATGAAGTTAGCGTCAATACTAGCGCACAGGGTAACCACATCGAATGGGTGTTTGAACACGGCTTCAACCCCTATGGTGGTTCAACTCCTGGTCCTACCCCTGGTACTGGTGACACCTTCAACGAGAACTTCGATGCTGGCATGCCTGCCGGTTGGACGACTGTTGACGCTGACGGCGACGGCTACACTTGGGTTTCGAGCATGAATCCTGGCGTGTATCACAACAGCGGTGTGAACCTGGAAGGCACTGGCCATAACAGTTCCGCCCACTATGTGATTTCTGGTTCCTATGCCAATGGTCTTGGCTATGCCTTGACTCCTGACAACTTCCTCGTTTCACCTCAAGTGACCCTTGCTGCTGGTAGCACCTTCAGCTTCTGGGCTTGCGCTCAGGATGCTTCATGGGCTGCCGAACACTTCGGTGTTGCTATCTCCGACAATGGTACGAGCAACTGGACGATGGTTCAAGAATGGACGATGACTGCCAAGAGCGGTGGTGCTATGAGCTTCGGCCGCAATGGACAAACCCGTGCACAAGGCAACTGGTATCAGTACACTGTTGACCTGAGCGCCTACGCCGGTCAGAAGTACATCGGTATCCGTCACTTCAACTGCACCGACCAGTTCATCCTGAATGTGGATGACATTGCGTTGACTGCTGGTTCCAAGGGTATTAACCTTGCCAAGGGTGGTGAATTCTTCAGCCAATATGCCGAAGACGGTGCCATGCTGAACTTCTTCGCTCTCGACAATGTTAACTTCAGAGTTTACATGCTCTACAAGCTCAGCAATGACAGCCGCTTCTCGTTGGTTCCTGAAGAGGACTATGGCCAATTTGTCCTTACCTCGAATGTTGCCAACCTTAACTTCATGGATGAGTTTGAAATGGCCTATCAAAACGCTATCGCCGACTTCAACTTGCTGAGCAAGGTTGACATCGATGATCGTATTAATGGCTGGAAGAGCAGCGTGTCTTCCTTCAACCTTACCTCGGTCATGATGGATGTGCTGCTGAGCAACGCTAGAGTTGATAACGACCACTGCGTCAACTCACTGCCGTTCTGCACCTCAGAAACGATTACGTTTGAGGCTGCTAGCACGAGCAACACGGCTAACGAGCCTGGTATGGATGATGGCTGTATCGGTAGCTCCTACAATCCTTCGTTCTACCACATGAGAATACATACGGCTGGCCCATTCGTGATCCACATGGAAGGCCACGACCCGAACAACCCGTCCACTACCAGAGACATCGACTTCTGCATGTGGGGTCCCTACACCGAGCAAGAAGTAATCTCAGGCTCGGCTTGCAGCAACTTGACTGGCAACAAGATCATGGACTGCTGCTACTCGGCTTCCTACACTGAAGATTGCTATCTCGGCTATGCTGAAGGTCAGCACGTGCACAATACCAGCCATGGTACCATCAACTACCATGTGCCTGAGGTTGGTGAGTACTACATCCTGATGATCACCAACTTCTCACAGCAACCTTGCGTCATCAACTTCACCAAGACTGAAGGTGAAGGTGAGACCGACTGCGAAATTGTGACTCCTACCGACCTCATCGGCTTCCTGATTACGGAAGACGGCGAGTTTGTTGCTTTCGCTGGTCCTGATGATCGCGAATACACTGTTGAAGGTGAGTACGGTGACCACGAGTACTGCGTCCGCCCGATCTATCCTGGTGAGATGGTCCTGCCCGACCACAACTATGGTTGGTCCATGGGTTGCCCGGTCTGCGAGTTCGGTCCTACCGGTGGCACTTGCGCTGCTTACATGCCTATCCACGGCGAGGCTATCAACGCTACCGACCAGGTGAAAGTCTGGTGGGGTGAAGAGAATCCTGGCCCAGGTCCTGGCGGCTGCGAAGGTGACGAGTTCACTGAAAACTTCGACAACGGTCAGATGCCTGCTGGCTGGACGACTGTCGACGCTGACGGCGATGGCTACAATTGGATCCTTGGTTCTGCCTGCGACGGTATCTATCTGAGTGGTGGTAACCTCGCTGGTGCCGGTCACAATGCATCACAAGATCTCATCGTCTCTGGTTCTTACAGCAATGTTGTTGGAGCTCTGAATCCTGACAACTGGCTCGTTTCGCCTGCCGTGACCCTCTGCGAAGGTTCGACCTTCAGCTTCTGGGCTTGCGGTCAAGATGCCAGCTACGTTGCCGAACACTTCGGCGTGGCTGTCTCTGAGGACGGTGGCAACACGTTTGCTATGGTCCAAGAGTGGACAATGACCGCTAAGGCTGGTGGTGATGTCATGAGCTTCGGTCGCGGTGGCAACACCCGCGCTCAAGGTAGCTGGCATCAGTACACGGTTGATCTGAGTGACTACGCTGGTGATGGTCGTAAGATTGCCATCCGTCACTTCAACTGCACCGATATGTTCATCCTCGATGTCGATGACATCCAGTTGACCAACGGTGCTAAGAGCCGCGCTAACATCGTGAACTTCAAGGTGTATCGTTCGACCGACAATGCCAACTATGACCTCATCGGCACGGTGGCTTATGTTGCTGGTCAGACCTACTACGAATACATCGACACGCCTGCTGGTGCTGGTACTTACTACTACCAGGTGACCACTGTCTATGACAACGACTGCGAGTCCGAGCCCGCTGCTGCCTTCGACAACCCGAACAACGATTATGTTGAGGTTGGTGTGACTGGCATTGGCGAGAACGACAGCAAGGTTGCTCTCTATCCTAACCCGACGAAGGGCAACGTGACGATTGAAGCTACTGGTATGAGCCGCATCACTGTGGTGAGCATGCTCGGCCAGGTGGTCTTCGACACCGAACTCGATGCTGACGTCTACACCCTGAATATGGCCCAGTTCAACGCTGGCATGTACATGGTGCGTGTCTACACTGAGGAAGGTATGACCGTCAAGCGCGTCACTGTCATGCAATAAATGACACCGTGGGATTGATTCCCGCAAAAAATTGGGCGGCACCCTTGTGGGTGTCGCCCTTTTTTTGTAAATTTGCAGAATCAAACCTATGTTGCTATGGAATATTACTATTGGCTCATCGCCGCAATCGTTCTTGTGATTGTTGAGATTTGTACCGCTGGTTTTGGTGCCCTTTGTTTTGCACTTGGCGCCGCCTTCTCAGCTTTGATTTCGGGATTGGGTGGTAGCTTCACTTGGCAAATCTTGGTTTTTGTCGTGGTTTCATTGCTGACGTTCATCTTTCTAAGGCCTGTAGTTGTACGTTTCTTGGACAAGAAATCGAAGGATGTGAAGACCAATGCCGAGGCCATCATTGGACGGAAAGGCATTGTCTCTGAACGTATCGATGCATCGCAACATACGGGTCGTGTGGCCATCGATGGTGATGACTGGAAGGCTGTTTCCGAAGACGGATCGGTCATCGAGAAAGGAACCGATGTCGAAATCATCAAGCTGGACAGCATCATCGTAACGGTTAAACCTTGTCATTAATCATCAAAAACAATATCATTATGCATTTAACTGTCTTAAACATTGTCTTAATCGTATTGGGCATCCTCGTTGTGATCTATATCCTTCGAGGTATCAAGATTGTTTCGCAGTCGGAAACCATGATTGTAGAACGCCTTGGGAAGTACAACCGTACTCTGAATGCAGGTATCAACATTGTGCTGCCCATCATTGAGCAGGCCAAGGAAGTTATTGTCCGTCAGCAGAACGGTCGCCTCTACCGCGCCAACCGCATCGATATGCGTGAACAGGTGTATGACTTTGACAAACAGAGTGTGATTACCAAGGATAACGTGATGACCGAAATCAACGCCTTGCTTTATTTCCAGATTGTGGATCCGATGAAGTCCACCTACGAGATCCAAAACCTTCCTGTAGCAATTGAGAAGCTGACACAGACCACGCTCCGTAACGTGGTGGGTGAGATGGAACTTGACGAGACTTTGACTTCGCGTGACACGATCAACTCGAAGCTTCGCAATGTGCTGGATGATGCCACCAACAAATGGGGTGTGAAGGTGAATCGCGTCGAGTTGCAGGACATTACGCCTCCTGAAAGCATCCGTCGCACTATGGAACTCCAGATGCAGGCCGAGCGTAACCGTCGTGCCGAGATTCTGAAGGCAGAAGGTGAGAAACAGGCTCAGATTCTGAATTCGGAAGGTGAGAAGCAAGCTGAAATCAATGCGGCTGAGGCCGACAAACAGGCCAATATCCTGAAGGCTGAAGGTGAAGCTCGTGCCAAGGTGCTGCAAGCCGAAGCTGAAGCTGCCGCCATCCGCAACATCGCTGAGGCCGTCGCCGACCGTGGTGCCGATCCTGTAAACTATCTGTTGGCTGTGAAATACATTGAGACTTTGAAGGAAGTGGCGAGCGGACAAGAGAACAAGACTGTTTATCTGCCTTACGAGGCCACGAATGTGCTGGGTTCGCTGGGCGGCATCAAGGATTTATTTGCAAAATGATGTTGTAGAGACGGTGTGCACACCGTCTCTACAAACAGTTGTCAATTATGGAAATTCTGGATTTGTATGACAGAGACCTGAAACCCACAGGCCAGACCATTGAGCGTGGGAAGCGAGTGCCTCCAGGTTTGATGATTCCCATTGTGGCGGTGTATGTCTACAACGACCAAGGTCAGTACCTGATTCAGAAGGTGTCGCCCAAGAAAGGCAATTTCTATTCCACCACTGCAGGACATGTGCAGAGTGGCGAACGCGATTTTGCTCAGGCTATGTTGCGTGAGATGAAGGAGGAAATTGGCCTTTCGGCGACTAAGAGTGAACTTAAGTTGGTGAAAATCAGAAGGTATGACTATAAGTTTACTTTCTTATATATGCTGAAAAGCAATGTGCCTGCCGAAATGCTGCATTTGCAAGAAGATGAAGTGGCCTCGGTGATGTGGATGAGCCACGAGGACATCGAACTACTCTGCAAGATGGGACTTTTCAACAGAATCCACTACCAATTGCTGCTCGATTGCGAAGAAAGATTGCAAAACAAGCGCTGAACGCTTTTCCGTTTCGTTATTTTGGCTATATTTGCGGCAATTTAATATTGTCGAAACAAATACCTTATTGATATGATTGCAAAAGAATTACTTAATCCCAAAAGCATCGTAATCTGCGGTGCGTCCAGTGACATTCATAAACCCGGCGGTAAGTCGCTGAAAAACCTCTTGGAGAGTCCTTTCAAGGGCAAGATCTATGCCGTTAACCCTAAAGAAACCGAGGTGCAAGGCGTGAAATGCTATGCCAAGGTCGATGACTTGCCGCAAGTGGATTGCGCCCTCCTCTGTATTGCTGCCAAGTTCTGTGCCCAGACGGTTGACGTGCTGGCCAAGGAGAAAGGCTGCAAGGGCTTCATCATCATCAGTGCTGGTTTCTCTGAGGAAAGCCATGAGGGCGCTGAAATAGAGAAGCACATTGTCGACACTATCAACAGTGTCGGAGGCTCGCTCATTGGTCCCAACTGCACGGGCTTCCTTAACGTGAACTACGCTGGCTGCTTCGACACGCCCATCCCGCCATTGAATCCCAAGGGTGTGGATTTCATCACTGGTTCAGGCGCTACCGCTGTGTTTATCAAGGAATATGGCATGAGCAACGGTCTTCAGTTCAACAGCGTTTGGGCTGTGGGCAACAGCGCCCAACTGGGTATCGAAGACGTGCTGGAGCACCTCGACGAGACCTTTGACCCTGAAAAGTCCTCTCGTGTCATCATGCTCTATATGGAGAAAATCGGCGACCCGCAGCGTCTGCTCAAGCATAGCCGCAGCCTGATCAATAAGGGCTGCCACATCGCTGCCATCAAGAGTGGCAATAGTGCTGCTGGCTCGCGTGCCGCTTCTTCTCACACCGGCGCTTTGGCCACTAGTGACGCGGCTGTCGATGCCTTGTTCCGCAAAGCAGGTATTGTGCGTTGCCAGAACCGTCAGGAACTGACCACGGTCTGTGCCGTCTTTATGCATCCCGAACTGAAAGGCAAACGCTGCGCCGTTGTCACCCATGCCGGCGGTCCTGCAGTGATGCTGACCGACGTGCTGAGCAACGGTGGCATGGAGGTTCCTTCGCTGAAGGAACACCCCAAGGCCCCTGAACTGCTGTCGAAACTCTTTGGAGGCTCTTCGGTAGGCAATCCCATCGACTTCCTCGCCACGGGTACCGCCGAACAGCTGGGCTATATCCTTGATGCCGTGGAGAATGACTTCGATGAGATAGACTTCTCCGTTGTCATCTTCGGCTCGCCAGGCTTGTTCAGCAACAAGGAGGTTTACGACCTGCTGGATGAGAAGATGAAGACCTGCAAGAAGCCCATCTTCCCCGTGTTGCCGAGTATTATCAACGTGAAGGATGAAATCAATGATTTCATCGCTAAAGGTCGCATCAACTTCCCCGAAGAGTGCGTACTGGGTAACGCCATTTGCAAGGTTTACAATACTCCCAAGCCGCAACCTGAGCATGTTGAGCAACCCGCTATCGATGTTGCTCGCATACGTCGCACCATCGACCGCTGCAAGGACGGCTATCTTGAAATTGCCGACTACAACGAGCTGTTGGATGCCGCTGGCATCAGCCGCAAGAAGAGCGTCGAGGTTTCAAAAAAGGAGGATGCGTTGGCCTTCGCCAAGGAGGTCGGCTGTAGCAAGGATGTGCCGTTGGTGATGAAAGTTGTAGGTCCGCTACACAAGAGCGACGTGGGCGGTGTGACCCTCGGAGTGAAAGATCTCGACACTGTTGCCAAGGAGTTCGATCGCCTCATTGTCATCCCTGAGACTTATGCTGTGGAGATGTATCCCATGCTGGATGGTTTGGATGTCTACATCGGTGCCATCAAGGATGCTAAGTTCGGTCATCAGGTCTTCTTTGGATTGGGCGGCATCTTCATCGAGGTGCTGAAGGATGTGCAGAGCGCGTTGGCACCCATTACCGCTGCCGAAGCCAAAGAGATGCTCAAGCAACTCAAGGGTTATAAGATTCTCGAAGGTGTGCGTGGTCAGGAGGGTGTCAATATTGACCTATATGCCGATCAGGTGGCTCGCGTCAGTGCCTTGGTTCAGGCCGCACCCGAGATTGTCGAGATGGACCTCAACCCGCTGCTGGGCAACCCGCGCTATGTTACCGCTGTTGATGCACGTATTCGAATTGAGAAATAATTGATTGGCTTGTAGAGACGCGATTAATCGCGTCTCTACCAACCAAACCATATGAATCATGATTACCGAAAAAGCCATCTATTATCTGGTCTATGCTGCGCTAGTTGTCATCACCTTTTTGATTGACAATCTGTTGCTGAAGAAGCCCGACAAGACCAACCGTACCATAGGCTATATCTTAAGCATCATCGTCGATTTGGCCATGTTCGGTTATGGCATTTATTTGTATAAGGCTAAGGGCGAGGACCAAACGGGCTTTGTGCTTGGTGGTATTCTCTGTGGTGTGTGCTTGCTGTGCCTATTGGGCCGTTACTGGCAGAACAAAGAGGCCGACAAAAGAGATAAGAGGTCATGAAAAAATCGGATATCATCACTTTGATCGTTGTAGCTGCCGTGGTTTGTGGCTTTGCTTTCATCCCGGGCGCATGGGATTGGTTCAACACGACCACCAAAAACCACGGCTTGCTGATGAGTTTCTTCAAGTTCGCCATTCTTGGTACTTTCGGTGAAATGTTGGCCTTGCGCATCCGTGAGGGTATGTACATGAAAAAAGGCTTCGGATTGCTGCCCAAGATGCTGGTTTGGGGCGTGTTGGGTGTGGTCATTGCCTCGGCTATGACTATTTTCAAGACGGGTACTGTAGCCTTGTTGGATGGCGGTTTCCACCTCAATGGAAAAGCAGCTGCGTGGTTTGCAGGTGACCTCAGTTGGGGCAAGGCTTTTGTGGCTTTGTGTGTCAGTGTGCTGATGAACACCCTGTTTGCGCCAGTCTTCATGACCTTCCACAAGATCACCGACATCCATATTGCCGAGACAGGCGGGACGCTTGGAGGCTTCTTTGGCAATCGACTGAAAATCAGGGAGACATTGTCTGAGAAGATTAACTGGGACATTCAGTATGGCTTTGTCTTTGCCAAGACCATCCCCTTGTTCTGGTATCCTGCCCATACCATCACCTTCTTGCTGCCTCCCACGCTTCAGGTGCTGTTTGCCGCCTTGCTTGGTGTAGCCCTGGGCGTGATTCTGAGCATTAAGAAATAGGGGAGATGTGGCGGAAGATATGGATATGGCTATTGCTACTGTTCGCTTTTCGTCTTGAGCTTTTTTCACAGGCGGAGGTTTTGTTTTCGCATCATGGCGGGTTCTACGACACGCCGTTTGCGCTTTCTTTGGGTAGCACCGATTGGGAATGCCAAATCCATTATACGACCAATGGCGATACGCCCACGGCGGCATCTGCCCTTTACGAGTCTCCGCTGTTTCTCGATGAGCATCAGTATTCCACTTCCGATATTTTTGTCTTTTCTGTCTCCACCGTCTTTGATTCCTTTGTGCCCGACTCGGTGCAACATGCCATAGTCATCCGTGCGGCAGCTTTTGACGCTGATGGACAACGGGTTAGCGAAGTCGTGACCCAAACTTATCTCATCCGCAGCTTGGGATGTGAACATCATGGTCTGGCTGTGGTGTCGATTTGTGCCGACTCGCTGGCCTTGTTTGATTACAACACTGGAATCATGGTGCCGGGTGTGAACTTTGACCCTGAAGCACCTGGAACCACAGGAAATTATTTTCAGCGGGGTAGGGAATGGGAACGGTTGGTCAATGTCGAGTTCTATGAACCCAACAACACGGGCATCAATCAACAATGCGGCTTGCGCATGCATGGCAACCATGGACGAAGGGCTCCTGCGAAAGGCATGAAGATTTATGCCCGCGAAGAATATGGCAAGAAACACTTCAAACACCGCTTCTTCGAAACCACGCAGTTGAAGAGCTTCAAACATCTGGTGATAAAGCCGTTCTCGATACTGTGGCCAAAAACAGGTGTTCAAGACTATGTGACCAACCGAATGGCACTGGAGATGGGATTGGAAGCGCCCAACTCTAGGCCTGTGGTTCTGTATATCAACGGCGAGTATTGGGGTATCTATTTCCTTCAAGAGAAATTGGATGACCATTATTTGGAAGACCATTTCGATATTGAGTCGGAACAGTTTAACGTTGTCAGCGGCAACGGAGTGGATAATGAGACTTGGATTTGGAATGTTGAGGTGGATTCGGGCGATGGCTTGAGTTTTACGCAACTATTGGATTGGCTTGAAGACGCCGACCTGTCCGACAGTGCCAACTATGCCTATGTCGGCAGCCTGATTGACATCGACAACTACATCGACTATCAAATTCTGGAGACCTTCATCGCCAATGATGACTGGCCGGCAAACAACTTTCGCTGCTGGCAGACTGGTGATTCCCAATGGCGTTTTGCCTATTTCGATGGCGACTACGCCTTGCTGAAACAGGACTTCGACGCTTTCGGCAATGCCTGTTATGTGATGAACGACAAATGGAATACGGGAGGCAGGTCAACCTTACTTTTCAGGCGTTTGTTGGAGAATAACGATTTTAAGCTGAGGTTCCGGAATCGTGTGGATGAACTTTGCAGCGACAGGTTTCAATACGAAAACGTAGCTCCCTATCTTGATGAAGTGATGGAAACTATCCGCTTGGAGGTGCCCAACCAGATCGATCGTTATGCTTGTCCGGAAAACATGAACATGTGGGAATGGGGCTGCTCTCTGGTGAGGGATTTCCTGCGCAACCGTGTTGTGAACTATCTGGAGGAATGTGATCGTTTCGAGCCTTTGAAAGTCCATCAATATGAGTCGAACACGGATGACTTTGTCCTCTATCCCAATCCGACTGAGGATGTGGTGCATATTATGATGCTTGACGGACGCTCGCGTGAGACTGATTTTCTGCTTTGTGATGTCATGGGACGTGTGATTTTGGGTGGAACAGCTTATTTATCTGCTTGTCAAGAGATTGTGCTAGGCTCAGAATTGCGTTCAGGAGTGTATATTGTCAAGATTGGGCCGTATGTGCATAAATTTATCAAGTTGTAGAAAAGAATCTTTGCGAAAGATGTTGCACTTGTCATATTTTGTATAACTTTGCAACGGAAAAATAAAAATGCGCATTATGAAATCCTACAAATTGTTCAGATGGCTTTTGAGAGCATCGGCGTTGACAACGGTGATGTTTGTCATGCAGGCTTGTTATGGCACTCCCTATAAGGATAAGGATATGCCAGCAATGCCGGATGATATGGAGATGACGGATGAAGTCTTGGATACTGAAGCGCCTGTAAGCGACACTTTGGCTCAAGCGGAGATGCAGTCCGCCGAATGATGCTCCAAGCTTTCCATAACTATTTCCGAAAGAAAGAGACCCAGCTACACGAGCTGAATTACCTCTTTTGGGAGTACACGCAACGCTGCAACCTCAATTGCCAGCACTGCGGATCTGATTGCTTGGCTTCATCGCGCTATAAAGACATGCCTTTTGAGGATTTTCTGAACGCGATTAAGCCATTGGAAACCAAGTTCAAGCGCAATTCCATTTTAGTTGTTATTACAGGCGGTGAACCTTTGGTGCGCCCCGATTTGGCCGATTGTGGACGACAACTACGACAGCATGGCTTTCCATGGGGCATTGTCAGCAATGGTTATGCTTACGACAAGGCCATGCACAAGAAGCTGATGGACGCAGGAATGTGTAGCATCACCATCAGCCTCGACGGCTTGCGTGACACGCACGATGCTTTCCGCAAGCGCCAAAGCAGCTTCGACCACGCCATTCGTGCTATCGATTTGATTGCCAACGAGAAACGTTTGCCGACCTACGACATTGTGACCTGCGTCAGCCCGATGAACTTTGGCGAGTTGGAGGCCATCAAGCAGATGCTCATCGAGCATAAGGTAAAGGCATGGCGTTTGTTCACCATCGCCCCGATTGGCCGCGCTGCTGCCGATGATGGCTTGCAGCTCAGTAATGAGCAACTCCGCCAAATGATGGATTTCATCGTAGCCACCCGAAAAGAGGGGAAAATCGATTGCATGTTCAGTTGCGAGGCCTACGTGGGCCCATACGAACGCAAAGTTCGCGATTGGTATTATTTCTGCCGCGCTGGCATCACCATCGGCTCTGTCTTGATTGACGGTTCCATCTCTGCTTGTCCTAACATTGACCGCAGTTATGTGCAGGGCAACATTTACCAAGATGATTTCTTGGATGTTTGGGAAAACCGTTTCCAAACTTTCCGCGACCGTGTTTGGATGAAACAAGGCCCTTGCGCCGACTGCAAGGTGTACAAGAACTGCCTTGGTGGCGCCATGCATCTCCATGCGAAAGACAAGGGGGAGATGATGGTTTGCCATTACAATAAGATAGAGGGGAGTCATTAATCACAAAACCTACAAAACAAACAAAACGGTTGTTCTTGTAAGGAAAGCAGCCAACTGGCATGCTTTCCGACGCATCCTTACGGATGCCGATGAACTATAACGATGTAAGAGTTTTCTAGCCGTCGAAAGACGGCGTTGCAATGGCATCCCGGTTGGGTGCCATTGCGTTTTTTGGAATCGTGTTTTGAAAGTTTTGTTGGTTTTGTGACAAAAAATCAAAAAAAATCCACTTTTTTCTTGACAGTAATGAAAATTGTTGTACTTTTGCAGTGTTCTATTTGACTAATACACTAACACAAAATATAACAACATGATTGAAATCAAGAACTTAGACTTCGGCTACAAGAGTCAGCCAGTCTTCAAAAACATCAGCCTTTGCTTTGAGAAGGGCAACATCTACGGCCTTTTGGGCGAAAACGGAGTGGGGAAGACTTCCCTGCTGAAACTCATCAGCGGTTTGCAGAAGCCTGTAGCAGGCGCCTGCGAGGTTGACGGCATCGCACCTTTCAACCGCTACCCCGAAACCCTCCAGAAGATTTTCTTCATCTCGGAGGATTTTGCCATCCCGGACAACACACCTATTAATAATGTGCGTGAGTTGGGCGTGTTCTATCCCAACTACGATGAGAAACTTTTCCTCGAGCTTTGCGAGGAACTCGAAGTGGATCCCAAGCGCAAATACGGCGAACAGTCATTTGGTCAACAGAAAAAGTGCTTGATCGCAACGGCTTTGTCGCTCAACACGGACTATCTGCTCCTCGACGAGCCCACCAATGGCCTCGACATCCCTTCGAAGACCCTCTTCCGTCAGGTCATCACCAAGCACGCTACCGAAAACCGAACCATCATCATCTCCACCCACCAGGTGAAGGATGTGGAGAACCTCATCGACCCCATCATCATCCTCGACCACGACGAGGTGCTGCTCAAGGCCTCGTTCCGCGAGATTACCGACAAGCTCTATTTTGATTATGGTATGGATGAGGCTCCCGAGGCACTTTACAGTGAGATGATTCCTGGCGGCTATGTCAGCGTGACGCGCAATCCCAACCATTACGACAGCAAGATTAGCATCGAGGTGCTGTTCAACACTGTGATGAAAAACAAGGAAACCATCAAGCAAATCTTTGGATAATAATGCTTCGCTTGCAATGATGACACGCTTTGCGTCATTGCGAGGAACGAAGCAATCCAGAGTAAAAACTTTTATAGGAGATTATTATCATGAATAATACCTTCAATTTCAACCGTTTCAACAAGGTGCTGGCCTACGACTGGAAGCGCTTCATCCGCAACTTCGGCATCACGCTGTTGGTGTGGATCAGCATGCCCGTCATGTTTTGGGTGACAAGCCTGGTCTTCGACTTTGAATTGCGCGTCGAGTTCCGTGAGGTCATCATCTTCGGCCTTATTGCCATCACCGTCATGTCGGCACCGTCGCGCATCTATGGCAAGGTCAACTTGCCGCGTGAAGGTGTGGGCTTCGCCATGATGCCCGCCACCAGTTTGGAGAAGTTCTTCAGCATGTTCCTCTATTGCTCACTTGTCACCCCCGCTGTGACTCTGGTGGGCAGCTGGTTGGTGGACTGCCTCATGACCCTTTTGCCCTTTGGTGGTTTCAAGGCGTTTGCCATGCATGAAGATTTCTTGAGGAATATCAGTTTTGGCGATTTTATGATGTTGGCTGTCGCGCTGGTTACTGCCGCATGGGCCGAGTCGTCCATCTTCATGTTCGGCAACATGGTCTTCAAGCGCCGCAAGGCAGGCAAGACCTTTGCTTGGGGCCTGCTGATTGTCTTTTCATTTACCCTGTTGATGCAACTGTTCCATTTGTGGGATAACTTCGGCATGTGGGTCACTGAAACCAGTTCCCGACTGGAAGAGCGTTTCCTCCCTTGGATCTACAGTGCCTTCCAGTTGGTCATCGCCATCGTGTTTTATGTGCTAACCTATCGTAAAATCAAAACGCAAAAATACTAACCATGAATAATACTTTCAATTTCAATCGGTTTGGAAAACTACTTGCCATGGACGGCAGGAAGTATCTCCGCAATTTCGGCATCACGCTGGCTATCCTGTGCTGCCTGAATATCGGCAATTGGCTGTTGACTGCCGTATTCAACTTCCCTATGCCTACCTTCATCCGTTATATGACCATTTATCTGGCAGTGTTTTTGTCGTGTATTCTCATGCCTGCCAAGGCCTTCGGCGACATCAACCTGCCCCGCGAGGGCGTGCGCTATGCCATGCTCCCCGTCTCTAATCTGGAGAAATACTTGAGTTATTTGCTCTATGGTGTCATGACACCTGTCGTTATAGTCTTGCTGTCCTATGGCATCGACTCCTTGCTCACTTTGCTGCCTGTTGGTGGTTTCCAGCATTATATCAAGAGTTTGGGAATAATGGGTACAACGATGGATTTCATGGAGGAGATGGGTGCTCTGGCAGCCGATCCTTCAATGGGCGATGTCTCAGATTTGTTGGATATGATGCATAAGATTGGTTCCGTCGAGGTGTGGAATTACATCGTCGGTATCTTGTTTACTATGGGCATCTTTATGATGGGTAATCTGTTGTTCAAGCGCCACAAGACGGGTATCACATTCGCCATCATGATGGGCTTCTCCTATGTCGTTTCGACGATTTCGCAATTGTTGTTGTTCTCCTCCAATGTTAGGGAGTTTCTCGTCCCCGATCCTGACAACTTCGACTTTGGCAAGCTTGGCGAGATGACTAGTGGTATGATGCTGACCAGCGTCATTCTATATACCCTCTTGACCATTGCTCTCTATACAGGCATATTCTTCAAACTTAAAACTCAAAAATACTAAACCATGGAATTTAACGCACACAAACCCATATACTTGCAGATTTGCTCCCAACTCTATGAGCAGATCCTGCGCGGCGAGCTGAAAGCCGACGACCGTATCCTTTCGGTGCGTGACTACGGCATCCAACTCGGCGTGAACCCCAACACCATCATGCGTTCCTATGAGACCATGACGGCAGCGGGCATCATTTACAACAAGCGCGGCATCGGCTATTTCATCTCCGCCGAGGCCAAGGACATCGTCCTCCGCCAGATGCGCGAGGAATTCCTCGAGAAGGAACTGCCCGAGGTGGTGAAGAAGATGAAGTTGCTGGGAATAGGGTTGGATGAAATCAAGTTTTAAGAGATTCCCGCTTTGCGGGAATCTCAATAAATAATCAATCGCCATGAAGAAACTAAAACTCCATCATTACATTATCCTGCTCGCCGTATGCATAGCCATAGCGGTCACCATAGTGGCATCGACCCTGGGCAAAAATGTCGCCATAAGTGTCTTGTGCACCGGAATAGGATGCATTATTGGACTCATCATTGGCTTTGTTATCAGGAAGAAAAAGGATGAGGGAAAGTAAAAACACCTTCAATAGTCTTAATACTATCTTATCATGAACGAAATCCTTCGCGTTGAGGGCCTCAGCAAAACCTTTCAGCTCTCGCGCAAACAACAGAAAATAGAAAGGACGGAACGGAAGGAGATTGTCGCTGTCGACAACCTTTCGTTCACCGCCAACAAGGGCGAAATCTTCGGATTGTTGGGCCCCAATGGTGCGGGCAAGACCACCACTTTGCGTATGCTTGCCACACTCATTGTTCCTGACAAGGGCGACGCTTTTATAGACGGTTGCTCCATTGTGAGTCAACCGGAGCAGGTGAGGGCCAAGATCGGTTTCTTGACCTCCGAACTGAAGTTGGAAGACTTCTTTACCCCCAATTACCTGTTCGACTTTTTCTCTCAACTCTATGGCATTGCACCTGAAGTGATTGCAGAACGCAAAACCAAACTCTTCAAGCGTTTCGGCATCGACCGTTTCGCAGAAGTCAAGGTGGCTGACTTGTCGACGGGCATGAAGCAAAAGACTTCGCTTGTGGTTTCGTTGGTGCACGACCCGGAGTTTGTCATCTTCGATGAACCGACCAACGGCTTGGATGTGCTCACTGCCCGAACAGTCACAGACTATCTTCAGGAATTGCGCGAACAAGGCAAGACCATCATCCTTTCCACCCACATTTTCAGTCTCGTAGAGAAACTCTGCGACCGCGTGGGTATCATCATCGATGGACAACTGACGCATTGCGACACCTTGGAAGGCATCTGTGCCGGTCAGACGCTTGAAGACCGTTTCTTCGACATCTATAAGGAAAAGAAAGGAGGGATGGAGTGATGAAAAACAACACTTGGACCATTATCAAGAAGGAATGCGCCCGCTTCTTTGGCGACCGCACCATGCTGATGACCACAGTCATCATGCCGGGTCTGCTGATCTATCTCATCTATTCCTTCATGGGCAACAACTTCATGCAACCTAAGGAAGAGGAGCCTGCCATCATGTATGTGGAGAACCTGCCCGAAAGCGTGCATCCCGTATTGGAAGCTTTGCCATTGGAGATGGTGACAGAGAATTTCGATGCAGAGAAACTCCGAAATGAGCTTGTCCTGAAAGACAGCAAATATATTCTTTTGGTTTTCCCGAAGGACTTTGATTCATTGACTGCACAATACGACCCAATCAGTGGCCATCAAATGGCACCCAATGTGCAGTTGCTCTACAACTCTGCCTCAGAGCCGTCGCAGCAGGCCTATTCGATGGTGAGTGCAGCATTGGATGCTTACGAAAGCACCATCTGCAACCGCTTTGACATCAACAGCTCAGGGGATGGCTCGGCGGTATATGACCTTGCCTCGAATGAGGATGTCGTGGGCAATTTCTTCAGCGAACTGATTCCCATGCTGCTCTTGTTGATGGCCTTCTCGGGCTGCATGTCGATAGCTCCGCCTTCCATTGCGGGTGAAAAAGAGCGTGGCACTATCGCCACCTTGCTGGTGACGCCGTTGAAGCGCCGTGAGTTGGCCTTGGGTAAGGTGTTGAGCCTCTCGTTCTTCGCCATGTTGAGCGGCTTGTCGAGCTTCTTGGGCATGATGTTGTCGTTGCCCAAACTGATTCATGCCGATGAGACGGGCTTGGATGCCAATATCTATCAAGTGTCGGATTATGTGACACTCTTGTTGTTGATTTTCAGCACGGTACTTATCCTTGTCTCGGTCACCTCCATTATCTCGGCCAAGGCCAAGTCCGTAAAGGCAGCTTCGGCTGTGATGGCTCCTTTGATGCTGGTGGTGATGTTGGTGGGCATGATTCCGATGATGTCGGGCACAAAAGTGGACAGTATCGCTTATTACTTGATTCCGATTTACAACAGTGTGCTAGCCATGTCGCAAGTCTTTGCCCATGAAGCCCATTTGTTGCCCATCATTATCACGATTGCCGCCAACGCGCTCTATACGGGGTTGGGCATCTGGGTACTCACAAAAATGTTCAACAGCGAGAAGGTGATGTTCTCTAAATAAATGAAAAACTTCCACTATACTGTAACTTTTTCGGCGTAACTCCGTCTTACAGGAAATCAACTAAAACTTCAGCACTATGAAAAGACATTTTTTGATTATCGCAGCCTCTATCATCGCTATGGTTGTCCAATCGTGTACCATTGCCATTAGCGGTGAGTCGCTGGGCGGGGAAACCGTTAAAGGCAATGGCAATATCGTCACTCGTAATTGTGATGTGAGTGTTTTTGAAGACTTGTCATTGCTTCTGCCCGCGACGGTCAACTTCACTATATCAGAGAATTATACTTGCACTTTCCGTGTGGATGAGAACTTGTTGGAATACCTTGACATTAAGGTGAAAGATAAAGAACTGGTTTTGGAGCGACAACAGAAGCATAAAAACGTCAATCTTCATCCGACGGAATTTGTCATTGACATTACCGCCCCAAGCCTGAAAGAGGTTGGCCTTGCTGGAAGTGGCAATATCTATATGATGAGTCCGTTGAATGGCGACAAGATGGAATTTTTTGTGGCTGGTTCGGGTGACATTGTCTTCAAGGAAGCCGTCAACGTTTCCCATTTGGAGTTGCAGATTGCTGGATCGGGTGATATCAGCATTTCTGACCTTGCTTGTGACAAACTAGAACTGGATGTGGCTGGTTCGGGCAATGCGAAGATTGGCAGTGGTATGGTAAACAATGCTGAAATTAGTATTGCAGGCTCTGGCGACTGTGACTTGGCTTGCACGATAGATATTATGGAAGCCGACATTGCTGGTTCGGGTGACATCACTGCCAATGTCAGCAACAAACTGACATATAGCATCATCGGTTCTGGTGATATTGCTTATTACGGTAATCCCGTGTTGGAAGGCGACAAGGTGGGGGGCAGGGTTAAGGCTTTGGGATCACCTGTTCGTTGAAGCAGAAAATAGAAGTAAATCTCATTTTCATATCCTTGTAATCAGAAACGGCTGGACTTCGTTTGGAGTTCAGCCGTTTCGTTGATATACTTGTAGTTGGATGATTACTCTATGATGACTTTCTTCGCAATGCTTCCTTCTTTTGCTGTGGCAACGAAGAAATAGAAGCCTGATGAGATGTGCTCCAATGTGTAATGCAATGTTTTGGAATCCAAGTCGTTGTAGGTCTCGATGACATCAACGAGAGCACCGTGCATATCATATACTTTGATGTTCACTTTGCCAGTCAGCTGCTCCAAATGAAGTTCCATCTCTCCGTGATTGGGGTTGGGCACGATGTTGAAGTCGGATTGGCCTGTATTCTGTTCATCTATGCCAAGGAAAGAGGACTTGAGAAAGATTTTGCAAGTATCAATGTCGCAGCTGTTACTCATAATAGCGGTAAGGGTGACATAATCCTCATCGCGGTCGGCTATAAAGACAGTGCAATCACTAAAACATGTATCGTTTTGTATCTGTACGCCTCCGGGGATAGTGTCGATGGCCCATGAAGGCTTGCTAATAGACCATTTGCAGGAGGTCCAAAGACACTCATTTTTGTTATGTTTTGTTTCCTTAACCCTAAAGGTATATTGGAAGGAGAAAAATTCCGTGTTGGTGACTACAAAAACAGTGTCGTTGACGTTAGGGTCAAGGTAGCCTGTCCAGACCGTTGAGCCGTTGTTAGGGTAAGGCTGGATTTTGTCAGGGGTGGGCGAATAAGATAGTGTCAAGTCGAGATACACAATGCTGTCGCAGCCTAAAAGACTAGTCGATCTGTAAGGGAAAAATCCTGATGTCGTGTATGTCGAGTCATTCCAACGGTAGGAGTTGCATGTATCTATTGTAAGAGGATGATTTGGGTCATCGTACACGTCGTCCACTTCAAGAATGAGATATACGGTGCTATCGCAGCCCTGTTGTGGTATGGTGATAGTGTCTTTGTAGATGCCAGGGGCGTTGTAGGAGAGGTTGAAACCATGCTGGTTGTATGTGCTTGGACCATCGTAACATGTATTGGCATGGATGGTGGTATCGCTTGCATGGTTTAGGCTAATGTAAACGGTTTGGGAGATTGAGGAAGAGGCTTGACAAGGGGTCTCTTCAGACGTGACGGTGAGTGTGACCTCATATATGCCATAGTTGTTGTAGGTGTGAAGGTCAGTAATACTGTGACTGTGCGGTGTCCCGTCTCCGAAGTCCCATTCCACTTCGAAGTTTTGGTAGTTGATTTCTGCCTCAAAGGTGATGGATTCCAATGAACAGCTGCTTATGGTGTCAAGTTGCTGGACGGTTTCACCATTGACAAAAATCGTTGTGGATAGGTCGGCGGCTTTGGATCCGACAAGGTAGGCGTAGCCTTTGGCATGACCGAAACCATACACGTGGGCATTGAAGCCATTGGCGCATGACAAGTGATGTGCACCATGGTCTATTTTTCTCCTGATGAAGCTGTACTCGGAAGTGCCATTCACGGACTCAAACTGTGATGAAGACAAAGGTTGGCTGTCGAGATAGACATGTTGGATGTCTTCTGTGTTGACAATGATATTCACATAGTGGTCATCTATGTCAGTGTCGTGTTCACTGACATAATTGAACGTCGAGAAGGTGATTTCGTTGATGCGCTGCTCAATGGGGGCAATCCACACCATGCTGGGGGCCCCGTCTCCAACACTGCCCCATAAACCGTCATCTGCCGAGTGGTTGTACAAATACACCGCGCAACTATGGGAGGCTTCTATGAAACACGATTTGTCCGATTGTGGCAATTCAAAAGTCGTGGATTGTCCAGCATTAAGGGTGGTCAATACAGAACCATTTCTGTGGATTTCATTGTTGTCGTGAGCGGAAGTGATTTTTACGATGTCGTTAAGTTGGCGCCCGAGAGAAGCGGTGACAACAAACTTTTTCCCCCAAGCTGTCAGTGGCATGGCTTGTTCGAAAATGCAGTCGGAGTCATTGCCGCTATTGGGTACTTTGGTGAGGTTGTTGCCGTTGAACACGGCAATCTTCTTGCAGTCGCGAGCAGTCACTCGAGTGCCGCTGAGGTCACGGTTTGCTGAATAGTTATTGTGGGAACGCACTTGATAGGCTTCTCCTTTGCGTAAGGTGATGCTGTACGTATTGTGAGCAGTATGACCGTCCAAAGTGTTTGTGGCAGGAGTGATGTCAACCGTGGTTTCGCCTTCTTCAGGGGCAACGATGAGAAAGGCAGAAGTATAATAATTGCTATAGGGAGAAGAACCGGAAGATTGGTCATAGGTTTGTATGATGTAGTCGTTGCCCAAAGCGAGGGTGGGAAGAATGTAGGAAGCATCAAACGACACCTCGGCAATGTTGGCACAATACACGGAAATCGTATCATCGGCAGAGATGCGCAATCCTTTGTTCAAGATTTGTCCATGCTCATCCAGCTCCATATAAGCTTGTTCCCATGGAATGTCATCAAACAGATAGGTGCTGTTGGCGTTCACATGAAAGGACTGCTGATAATTGGTATTGGGATTCGTGATGGTGCAGTTGCAATCACGCTTAGCACTGACAATCAACTGTATCCTGAGCCAAGTAAACTCAGGCAATTCCAATTCATTATATCTGGTCTTGAATCCGTTTCCCATGAAGGAAACCCAAAACTCGGTGCCTTGGGTCGAGATGTCCTGTGAAAAAGCCAAAGGCAAAGCAAAAAGACAAGTAAAGAATAGTGCTGATAGTATTCGGAGCAGTTTCATGGTGATATGATATTTTGCGTTATTTCATTCTACATATCCTTATTCTTTAATCATATTACCACAATCTTTAAGTTCTAAACGGTTCCTGAGCTTGTCGGAGGACTCAACTCAATCATACTCTCCCCAGTTGAAGCAAGCATCTTTCTGTATCTTCTTTATGGGGAAAAGAAGGGTGAGCTTGACTGTGGCGTTGCTAATGTAGCGCTTACCTAAGAGTGACGGGTCAATGGGCGATCCTGTATTCAGATTAATGGGAAGGTCGAGCACGGGATTGCCGTTGGGATCTAATATATCGTTGCCCTTAGAGTCTTTCTTTGTTACAAGGCCACGCTCGTATTTTGAATAGGTGTTGAGCAGTCCCAAATGGCATGACGCATCAAGTTTGGTATCGAAATAATAGCTTCCAACTGGAATTCGAAACTGTATGCCTAATCCGACCACTGCGCCAATGTTCCAGCGGCGCATGTTTCTTGCACTCAAGGTGTCAGTGATTTTAGGGGTTTGGACGCTTTGAGGGTTTGTCCCAGTGTTGTTTTGAAAGAACATAGGGGAGCCATTTACTAAGCTGTCCTTTTCCAGATCGATACTCCCTTGCAAAGGAATGGTGACCCGAGGTGCAATGAAGATATAAGGTCTGATGGCCTTTGTTGAATTAGTAAGATATTGGGTAATAGGAATTTGGAACAGCAATTCGCTATATTGGATGTTGCTGTGGTTACGGATTTTAATGCTGTGGTGGTCGATGGAATCGGAACTAATGTATTTGTTGCTGAGTTCTGTGTTGCGGTTGGCATATATCACATCCAAGCCGATGGCGTGATATTCACCAAGCTTTTTTTGAAGGGTGATGCCCACCAAAGCATTGTTGAAAGCAGAGGTAAGGAAAGTGGAGTCGAATGAAAGGGTAGTAATGGGCTGTTCAAAGGCAGTATTCGTACCTCCAACGTGGAACCAACGGGTGGCAGAGAGTCCTCCTATGATACCGACACTATATTCGGCTTCTGCCCAGGAATTCTGTTTTTTGGGTAAAGGCTTGGCAAACTGGGCTTTGGTATTGCCGCCAACGACAAGCAGTGAGATGAGGAATATATAGGCGAGTCTTTTCATGGTTATCAGTTTTTGGATGGCTTAATAAATAAAGTGTCGAGTGGCTGGATGTTAATATCACCAGGTTGGGGTGTTTGTGCATTGGGATTTGTATTTTTCAAGGTTTCCACTCCCATTTTGATCTCTGTGAGGCAGTATGGAATGCTATCATAAACAATAACAATAGAATCGTTAACAACAGGAGGGTCATTATTAATGGTATCGTTAGGAATGGAATCTCTTGTGATTCTATCGTGGACTGGTTTAATTGTATCAATGGCAATGGGGAACTGTTTATATACAACTGTACCGGAAAGAATAACGGCATTCAAGGGTTGCAATTGTTGATGTTCTTTTAGCACCTCATAATAGTAAAGCGTGAAATAGGGGTCGTTACCCATAATGTAGGCATGACGCAACACTTCAGGGTCTAAAGCAGCAGTGCCGTTAAATGCGGTATCAAAAAAGATGGGCAATAAGGTGTCGTTTAGGCAAAAGTCTTCCCATCTCTTGTTTTCCGTCATGATCTTATAGGTGTCGTCCGTGTTCGAACTCACTTTTGTGCCATCATCAAATTGCTCTTTGAAAGACAGACTTGTCATGCCAAAACAATGGTTGGAAAATGCGAAAACAATTGTGGTGTCATTGTTGTAACAGCTATCGAAAAGCATTTTCGGGGGATTTTCACCAAAATGCAACGAATCCATGTCGTTTAAAGTTTTAAGCAGGGGCCGAGGCATATAATAATTGATGTTCGGGATGTCTTGGTGCCCATAGAAAAGGGTGGTGTTGGAACCATTCGGGTCATCTTTCAGGCAAGAGGAAAAGAACAATAAGCCTGAAGCGAAGATGAGAGTAAGTGTTTGTCTTATTTTCATGATGATGTCTCGTTTTTACTATTTGGTGTTGTTGTTTCGCAAAAGTATGGAATAATTGCACTTGTTCATTAGTTATACTTTCCCCATCTGATGCAGGCATCTTGTAGCGGTTTCTTGATAGGCAACATGAAGGTGAGTGTGGCGTAGGCACTGGCGCTGTAGCGCAGATGGTTGAATTCTTCATTGATGATTTGGCCTTTCTTGAAAGTCGAAATGGCATACATGTTAGCCGAAATGTCAAACTTGACAAGGAGATAATAATTGCTGATGTCAAACCTGAAAAGGGAACCAACGCCGATGGTGCCTCCGATATTCAATTTTCTAAAGGTGGACACGTTGAAAGGTACCTGATTATTCATAACCATAGTATCATGGGTAATGGGATCAATGATAGGAGCACCTATGGTGTCAAGGTATGAAGCGCTATAGGTCATCTTGTTTTGTTTAATAGGCAGTACATAAGAAATCCGAGGCGCGAAGTAGACGTAAGGCTTGATGTTCTTCGTGGAGGCCAAGCCGATGTAATAGGTGAGGGGAACGTAAGCCTCGAGGGTACGGTAGTTGGCAGTAAAGCTTTTTACAATTTGTCCAAATAAGATATTGCCCCCAACGGTATCCCATGCGTATGGAAAATGATCATCTAAATAGCCTAGTTTCACATTGTGTTGGGCGTAGACCACATTCAGTCCTACCGAAAGGTTGCTTTTCAGCATACGCTCCACGCCAATGCCGCCGAAATAGCCCATGCTCTGGGTGAAGGGACTGATACTGTCGAAGGTCTTGTAGTTCTGCAGGAACCAATTGGAGGATTCAGGACTGCTGAAATGCGGCCACATGGTAAGGTTGGCACCACCGATGAGGCCTACGTTCCATTTGGCATCACTTGACCCAACTCGGTCTCGAGGAGAGGTAATGGGCTTCTTAAATTGTGCCGTGGCGGAGAGGGTTAATAAGACAAACAGAGTTGCACAAAGGAACTTGATGTGTATGATAGGATGTAGTTTCATTTTTTTATGTTGCTAATAAAGTGGATTGATTAGTCAAAAATATGCTTTTGAAATGTTGGGTAATAAGGACATATTGTGTCAGAACTCTGTATTAAAATATCATGTATATCAGGCTGCCCTCCCCAACCAGCAGTTCCAATATAAGGGAAGTCGGGAGGGTTGTAACTTTCGGCTCGCATACCCCAATGGAATTCTTCGATGCCATTATTGCCAACCTTGCCAGATAATATGACGCTCTCGCGTCTTGTTAAATTCTCAAGATATTTAATTTGATCATATGCTTCAAAATCTGGATCAATCCATACTTTCCATATTTGGTGAAAATACGCTGTAAAATAGTCATCGTGTCCCATGATGAATATGCTATCCTCAACACTCGAATAATAGTAAAAAGAGCTAATGTTTTCGCGCTCATAATAATGAGACTCAGCAATGCAACGGTGTTGTCCTTCAAAAGAGAAAACGTTATGACCAGTGTATGCGATTGGTTTGGGAAAAGTAAAATCTGAGCCATAACCTTCTGTAAGGTCGCGTCCAAGTATTGTATCCAATAATAAATGGTCTATTGGTACGCCGAAGCAAAAGTCAATTTTGGGCGGATTGTCTCCAAAGTAGAGATAATTATAATAACCCATAGCAGCAATCAGTTCGGCTGGGATGATACTGTCAATAGGAGGAATCACCTGCAAAGCATAATCTAGACCGAAACGGGCTTCGTAATGGTGCTTGACAAAATGGGTTGATTTGTCTATGTCAAGACTGTCTAACTTGAAACCATAAATGGGGTTGTCAGAAACTCCATTTCCATCACGTACCCAATTAATAAAGGTGTAACCGTTTTTAGCACGCGCTTCCAGAATGATGGAATCTCCAACCTTAAACTCCAATGAAGCATTTGTTGGATTGAAAGGCGTCTTTATACTGTCATTGTTTTTTATTCTAAAAAAGATCAGCGTATCACAACCTTCTGGAGGAACAGCCTCAACGGAAAAAGGATTTTTGTTACGTTCAAAAGAATCGGGTACGTCGAAGAAATCCTTATCCTTGCTGCATGAAGCATAAATGAAGGCCGCAAGGCCGATTAATAACAAAAGACGCAATGTTTTATTCATTGTTTGAAAAGGTTTTATAGGTTATTGAATGATGACTACTTTCTTGGTAAACACTCGTTTATTGTTGGTGAAAACAAAGAAATAGATGCCTTGGGAGTGTTGCGTCATAGTATAGTCATAGCTGTAGCGGCTTGTTCCAACGTTGGTTTCAAAAGCATCAATAGGATTGCCAGTCATGTCGAACACTTTGACAACGGTTGGGCCTTCCATGTCCTCAAAGTCAATGCGCATCTGTCCTTTGTTGGGGTTGGGTACGATGTTGACCTTAGCCGCCGCAAGCTCATTCTCGTTAACGTCCAAGAAGGAAGACTTGAGGTAGATGGTGTCGTAATAGATGTCGCAGTCGTTAATAATCATGGCAACGAGAATTACATTTGAGGTATCGCGATCAGCCACGAAGACTGTACATTCACTGTAATCATACCCATCTGGAGAATGCTTTGGTTCCGGATCGAAATATACCGTCCAAGATTCTTTGTTGGTATACCATTTACAGTTACTCCATTTGCAATTAGGGTTGGTCTCTTCAGCTTTGAATGTATATTGGAAGGAGAAGAACTCTGTGTTTGTAACCACGTATGCAGTGTCAAGGGCGTTAGGGTCGGGGATGCCAGACCATACTGTTGTGCTGTCTGTAGGTCGGATTTTGGATGGGCTGGGGGAATATTTCATGTTTTCAATATAATAGGTCTGTTCACGGTAACAGCTATCTTCAGTCACACCTTTGAACGTATATTGAGTGTTTTCGTAAAATATAGTGTCTTGACCTAGCCAGGAAATGTGAACACTATTACAACTATCCGAGACGTAATACCGATCCATGTAGTCAGGATGGTTGACCCTAACTGTGACATCTACGTCTCGTGTATAACCGGCAATGTTGTCGATTACATTGCATGTGTATTGGGTGGTTTGTGTTGGGGAGGCAATGGGGTTGGGGATATTGGGATTACTCAGGCCTGCGGTAGGTGTCCAAGAATAACGGAAGTCGCCAGAGGCACCAGTGGCATGAACTTGCAACTGTGTGCTTTCACCTTCGCAAATGGGAGCTGGAGTATCAGCTGAAACAATTAAAGCACTGGCGCCGATGTAAACGGTCGTTTGGTCGGTGCTGAAGCATTGGCCTTGCGGGTTGGTGACGGTTAGCGTGTAAGTTTGGTCGTCATATAAGGTTACGGTTTCAGTGCTTGGACTATTCGGATTCACCACCATATTGGCTGGCTCCCAGTGGTAGGAGAAGGAGTCTGATCCTCCTGAACCACTCAATTGAGCCGTAAGACCAGGATAAGGTAAACTTTGGTCATTTCCAGCATCGGCAATCGGTTGGGCGTAGACGGTGACGGTTTTGGTGATTTCATCAGTGCATCGGCCACGGCCATTCTTTACGGTGTGAGTCACTTGATATTCGCCCGCTGCTGCATAGGTGTGGGACGGGCTCGCTTCATCGGAGGTCTCGCCGTCACCGAAGTCCCAATGGTAGTTTTCGATTTCATGGCCAGCTGGTTCTGTTATTGAGGTGCTGTTAAATGGGGTGGGTTCGCCTTCGCAGACATTGTTGAAGTCGAAGTCGGCTATGGGTTCCGGAAAAACGATGACATCGGTAGAGCCAGTGGCAGTTTGTCCGTCGACGGAGGTGACGCATGTATAAGTGCCGCCCATTTCGTAGGTGCAGTTGGCAATGCTGGGGTTTTGCACATTGGAAGTGTAACCGTTGGGGCCAGTCCAGCTGTATGTGGCGCCCGCTTGTGTGGTGACCGTCAGTTGGATGGTCTCGCCGACGCAATACGGGCCGCTGTTGGTGGCGATGCCGGGCAAGATACCACAGTCGGTGGTACCAGGGCCAGAGTCTTCAGCCTTGGTGAATGTGATGACGCAAGGCTGGCGTGAGAAGTTGCATATCATTGCGATATAATACTCTCCAGTCTCTGGCATGTGGTAATTGATGGTGCCGTGGCTGGCTTGATGATGGTGATCTTCTTCACGGAAACCTAAATAGATATCCTCTGAATAATGGGCTGAATAATTGCAGTCAATAATTTTGTCGGTAGTCAATTGTCTCACACAAGGTGCTGTCGGGTCATCAAAAGGCCCCCACATGCAGAAGTCGATATCTCTTTCTGTACCATCGTTTGGATCATGTCCTTCCATGTGGATGATGAATTGTCCTGGGGTATTAATCCTCATGTGATACCAGGAAGGGTTGTAGGAACTGCCGATGCAGCCATCATCAAAATCTGCACCTTCAAGCTGATCGGCTGTTTGAGACGTGGTGGCAGCCTGAAACTGGATTAAGTCGGAGGTGCAGAAGGGGTCGGAATTCACACAAGTGTTATTGACGGTGGTGGCTCTGTTGAGAGCAAGGTCCATGGTGATGGAGGCGAAATGCGTGGGAGGGACGCTTGATTTCCATCGAATGACAAGGCCTTCAAGGTCAACCTTATCGATGAGCCTAAAGTCAGCGGAAGTGCTGTTGTAGAAATCCTCAAAAGTATCAAGGAAACCATCGTCTTGTCCATCGCTGCTGGGTATAAGGGTAAACAAACCGAATTGTTCTTCAGGGGTGACAATGAAGCGGTCGTCTTGATAGAGGTTGTACAATAGGTATAACCTGAAATCATAGTTGTCGATCTCGAAGAAGTTCAATTCAATGCCCTCATTCGCGTAAGGCCTATAGGGCGTTTGCGCCCATTGTTTTATGGGCATGGCCGTCAGCAGCAGAACGGCTATTGCGATTTTTATGAGTCTTTTCATTTCATTTGTGTTTTATGATATATAACTATCTGAAAACATACATTATTGTATTGCCTTCATTTAATGGATGACAACGACTTTCTTGGTCAACACACGGCTGTTGTTTGAAATGACGAAGAAGTAGATGCCGTTGGCATGCTTTTTCAAGTTGTAGTCGTAGTTGTAGCGATTGGAGTTAATGGTGGTCTCGAAGGCATCAATCTGGTTGCCGGTCATGTCGAATACCTTGACGGCGGTTCGGCCATGCATGTTCTCGAAGTTAAGGCGCATTTGCCCATTATTGGGATTGGGTACAATGTCGACATTGACTGGGACAAGTCCGTTCTCGTCAACACCCAAGAAGGAAGACTTGAGGTAGAACTTTTTCGTTTTCTCACCGCAACTGTTTTTCGCCGTGGCAGTCAACACTACATAATCCTCATCGCGGTCAGCCACATTAACCCAGCAGGTGCTACTTTTTTTATCGGAGCAAAACACAGGAGTAAGATGCCATGAAGTCTTGCTTATGTCCCAAATACATGTATCCCAAACGCTTTTGCCTGCATCTTCTACATAGAACTGGTATTGGAAAGAGAAGAACTCGGTGTTGGTCACCACTGCGGCGCACATTGCCGTGTCATTGGTGGGATCATTGGGTTCTTCTTCAGGTATGCCAAACCAAGACGTTGTCCCATCGCTGGGGCCGTATTTATCCGGTAAAGGTGTGTATTTCATGTTCGTTACCCTGACCATTGTCGCAGTGTCGCAGCCAGGCTCAGTTTGGGTGTGGGCGTCTAAATCCACAAAGGCGTTTGGATTGGGTTCAGAAGAAAAAAGATAATCGCCGTTTTCTTTGAAATAAGTGGTATTCCCAAACCATTCGAACTGGATGGAATCGCATTTACTGTCGAAGTCTTCAGGGTGCTCAGGCTCACCATTGAGATTCTTATGGTTAACCGTGAGGTGTAATTTATAGTCCTCAGTGCAAGGGGTTGGCGGTGCGCTGGGGTTGTTCGGGTCGTAGTACATGACTTGGGTGTTGGGGTTGCTCGGGTCGGAATACAAGGGAATGGAATAGGGAACTTCGCAGTTTTGTTCGTAAGTACCCACCCATACGCCTTTTACCCACCAATCGTAGCTGTCGCATACGGAATCGGTGATGTGTGTTGTCTCAGGGATTTGGCAGAATGTAAGATTAAGGGTGAAAATGCTTTCACAGGGGGCAGTGGGTAGTGTATCGATGTGCGTGCCTCCCGAGTAATAGGGGATGACAGTATCAATTTCAGGAATGTAGCAATGATACACGGAGTCGGAATAATAACCCACATATTCTGTTCTGTTGATTGTGGAATATGGGGTGACGGAGAAATCAAATTGTACGGGCTTATCGCAACCGTGACTGTCTTGAAGGATAAATGTGTATGTGCCTGGTTCATAGATTGAATCGCCTTCAAAAACGTAAGGCAGGTTGTCTGGACATCGACTGACAGGAGGAAGTGTTTCCATAACGTTTTCAGGCCAAACCGTCAATTCCAATCTTACAATGCTGTCGCAGCCGTGGATGGTATGGTCGGTGTATGATATCTGGTGGAATCCTGGGGCGCTGTATGTGGTATCATAGAAAGTGTAGCTTTCTCCATAGCAGATGGCTTCGGTGATGGTGGTCTCATCATAGGTGGGGTAGTGGTCAAGGTGCAAGTAAATGGTTTTGTCGCATCCTTGCTCGGTTTGGGTGGGAAAATTGTAAGTTCCGACTTCGCTATAATTTCCGCCGTTCCAATTGTAGACATCGCCTGGACATATGGTCATGTATTCGTCTTCGACGATGACATCATTCACCGTTACGGTGACACTTACATTTTGTGAGGTTTGACCATCAGTGACGTGGCAGGTGTATGTGGTGGTTTGTGATGGAGAGGCCATGGGGTTGGAGATATTGGGGTTGCTGAGACCTGTGGTGGGTGTCCACGAGTAAGTAAGGTTGCCGGTGCCACCACCTGCGCTAACGTAGATTTGCCCGCTACCACCTTGGCAGATGCTGATGTCAGGACCTGCAGTGACTGTCATGGCACTGCCGCTGATGTAGATGGTCACCTGGTCGGTGCTGGAGCAGTCGCCTTGCGGGTTGGTGACGGTGAGGGTATAGGTCTGGTCTTGGGTCAAGGTCACAGTTTGCGTGTTTTGGGCGTTGGGATTGGTCACCATGTTGGCGGGGTCCCAATGGTAGTTGAATGTTCCCGCACCACCTGAACCGCTCAATTGCGTTGAGGTGCCGTATGGAATGGTTTGGTCATCTCCGGCATTGGCTGCAGGCTGGGGGTAGACAGTGACAGTTTGGGTCTTGGTGCTAGTGCAATGACCATTGCCACAACTCACGGTGAGGGTTACTTGATGGTTGCCTGCGTTGGGGAAGGTATAGGAGGGATTTTGTTGGGTTGAAGTTTGCCCACCACCAAAGTTCCACAGGTAACCTGTGATTTGTTGTCCTGATGGGTTAGTCGTTGAAGTGCTGGTAAACTGGGTGGGCTGGCCTTGGCAGACCGAGGTGAAGGTGAAGTTGGCATTAGGTTGGGGATAGACGACAACATCAGTAGTGGCACTGTTGGTCTGAGTGCCCACGGTGATAGTGCAGGTGTAGGTGCCAGCCATGGCCATGGTGCAGTTCGTACGGGTGGGGTTCTGCTGGTTTGAGCTGAATCCGCCAGGGCCAGTCCAGCTGTATGAGGCACCCGCTTGCCCATTGGCAGTCAGATGGATGGTTTCGCCCACGCAGTAAGGGCCGTCGTTGTCGACCATGGGAGGCAGAATGCCACAGTCGGTGGTGCCTGTACCGCCAGTCTTGCTGAAGTTAATGTTGCACGTCTGGTTCGAATAGTTAGTGATGATGAGGATAAAGTAATCGCCTGTTTGGGCTGAAGAGGGAATGATACAGTTTTCATTGGAAGCGGTGGAGTAACTGCAGCTGACAACCTTATCAGAAGTCAAACTGGAGCAAGGTGAAGGATTGGTAATGGTGGGAAAAGGTCCCCAGCAGCAGAAGTCAATGTCCACACTTGGGGTGCTGTACATGTTGATGGTGATGCTGCCAGGATTGGCTATTCGCATATAGTACCATGCAGGGTTGGGTTGTGTATAAAGACAGTCATAGTAGGGTCCCGACTCGCCTGAACCCGCATTCACGCCTGCAGGGAATTGGTACATACCATTGTCGGTACAAAATGGATCGGCATTGGCGCAGGTGTTGTTCTGCCTAGACCTTAAATAGTAATCCATCATCAATGAAGAAATGAATTCGTTGGGTAGGAGTCCCTTGAATTCAGCGGCTACTTCTGCAGCTTGCTCTTTGGTCATTCTCGTGAAGTCATCGGCGTTTTGGGTACGGAAGTCGTTGAAGACAGCTCTCAGGTTTATACCTTCGAATGCTTCGCTCTCACTGATGACATAAACGCCGTCTTGTTCGCTAGTGATGACATCGAAACGACCATCGGTTATCAAATTGTATAGGAAAAAGACTCGCTCATCGAAGTTGGCGATGTTGGTGATGTCAAACGAAATCGTTGACTCGTTGTTTGTGACTCGTGTCGGTTGGGCGAATGATTTCATGGGCAAGAGCACCAAAAACATTGCTGCCACTAAATAATTGATAAGCTTGTTCATATTGGTTTGTTTATAAGTTGTTTTCAAAGTTTTATCTTATGACGTTTACGCGTCTGACCGTCGTGCCGCTTTCTGTATAAATGCGGATGAGGAAGGTGCCTGTGCCGAATTGGGTCATGTTAATTTGGGCGTTGTCGGCTTTCACCTCATGGTTGTATAATACTTGACCGAGGACGTTCATCACGGTCAAACGTTGCAGGCCTTCTGCCTCAACATTGACGATGCCATTGGTCGGGTTGGGGTAAATCTTGGCACTGATGCCGTATTCGTTCACATCCGTGGAGTTTTTCACATTGACGGTCATACTGCTTTCATTTTGACCGCAGTATCCAAGCGCCCACACATGGAGGATAACATCGCCTTTGAAGGTCTCGCTCCAAGTGATGGTGGCTATGCCCTCTTCGACAACTACACTACCTGCTTCCTCTGGATCAAGGCTCCAGAAGGTGCCTCCATTGGGTGAGGTCGAATAGACACTCGTTGGCGTGAGCCGCACGTCAATCTCTGTATCACCGTTAATGGTCTCAATTACAGGGGCGGGGATGATGGCCAAGTCCATCGTTACAATCGAGTCGCAGCCATAAATGTTGGTGTAAATCCGCTCATAGAGTCCGCTCTCTGCATAGACAATGCCGTCCCATTCATAGGGTTCACAAGCATCGATGGAAAATCCATATTCTGGCGATGGCTCATTGATGGTAAGGTGCATCACCACGGTCGAGTCGCAGCCGTTAATGGAGGTGAAGAGGTGTTCGTAAACGCCACTTTCAGTAATGGTCTGGCCGCCCCATTCGTAGCTGTCGCAAGCGTTTTGTTCAACCTCAACGTTGTAGGCATCGACCATCGTGAGGTGCATTACTACGGTCGAGTCGCAGCCGTGGATGCTTTGCAGGGTTTGTTCATAAACACCTTCCTCGTTGTATTCGATGCCGTTCCAAGTGAAGGTGCCGCACGAGGGCATCTCAATTTCGGTGTGTTGCAAAGGATGGATGGTCAGCACGGTGCTCTTTTCTGTGTCGCCGCAACCGTATTCCGAAATGGCTTTTAGGGTTAGCGTGACTTGCCCGTTGGCTTTGTCTTGCTCGCCTGGAGTGTAGTTGGCATCAAGGATATTGGGGTGGTCGAAGCTACCGTCACCATCAGTTGTCCAACAGACGCTGCCCGTTTCGCTTACCACTGCACTGACTTGGAAGGGCTCGCCTTCGCAGACCTCGCTTTCTTCCTCCATCTCGATGTTGGCGACTCCGTGGAACTTGATGGCCACATGGTCACTGAGGGCCTCACCTTCCTCGTTGGTGGCAGTGAGGGTCAATGTGACAGTCTTATTGGTCAAGTCTTGTTCGCCTGGGGTATAAATGGGGTTGAGGATGTCGTTTTGGTCGAAGCTGCCATCGCCGTTAGTTGTCCAAAGGAGGCTCTCATAGCCGATGGCGTTGGCATCCATTTGTGCTGCCACTTGGCAAATATTCTGGTCAGCACCAGCGTTGCAGTCAAATGTGAGGTGGCGTACTGGGAAGATGATGTCGTCAATCCACACATGGTCGCTGCCAGCGGTGCCGCTGCCATCCTTCTCGTAAGCCCAAGTGAACACATGTTCGCCTTGGTTGACAGGGATGACCATCTCTTGCCAGCTAGTGTTGCCATTCCATTGCTGGATTTCTGTATTGTCGATATAGAACTTTAGGTAGTCACTGGTGTGGCAACTGGTTTTTATGGAGAAACGTATTTCATCGCTTTCGTTTTCCACATAGAATGGTAGACTCAATGTGGAACTGGCATTGAGGCCGATGATGCCTGACTGCAGACAGTGTTGGCCCGAATGAGGATCGGTAGTGGTGATGGTCCAAGGATGCTCTGGGTCATTCTGCCATTCAAGGTCATCCATGCCGTTTTCAAAATTGGCGGTTTCGAGACCCACACGCTGTGTATAATTGCATTCGTTAGCATAGGAACCATACTCGACACGCAGTGTGAACGGGGCTTGTTCACCTCTCGGCATGGTGGCAGCTACGCTTATATTATAAGTCACCTCAACGGTTTCACCTGCATCGATCGTAGCTGTTGTCAAAACAGGGTTGTCGATAGTGATATATTGTTGCTTGTTTGAGGTTATGGTGGCAGTCACGTTATTAGCCGCGGCATCTCCATTGTTGACGTAGGTGAAAGTGACCTTGGCAGCCTCACCGGGGTCAAGACGGCCGTTGTCATTGCCTTTGTAGGCTATGCCGTCTTTGATGACCATGACATCTGAGATGTTCAAGAGGGGCGCGTTGGCATTGAAAGTGAAATGGGATGTCCATGTGCGGTTTCCACTGGCCATGGTCAGATTGAATTCAAGTATGGCTCCATTTGGCACGCTATCAGAGACCGTGATGTCGAAAACTTCATTCAAATTGACAGCTTGGTCTGGATTTAGTGCTGGAATGGTAGCTGTGTTTTGGTTGATGGTGACATCCGTGAGGGTTCTAGTGGTGAGGGTAGCGGTGGCTGTCGATGAAGCCACGTTGCCCACATTTTTGATGACCATGTCAAATGATGATTGCTCGCCGTATTCAAGCTGTTGGTTGCCGCTGGCGTCGTGTGGGATGACTTCGGTCACGGTAAGCACAGGTTCGCTGATGACATGGATGGTGCCTACATAACGGAGCCTGTCTTGTTTGGTGGCCACGACGGTGATCTCGGTATTTGAAGGCTGCGCTTGGAAGGTGATGCTTTGGGTGTTGCCGGTAGCGGTGGCTACAGCGAGGATGTTGTTGTCGCGTGTCAAAGCGATGACTGCACCTTGCGGAGCACTGACGTTAATGCTGGTGGTGACAGGCGTGATTTGTGTTGGGTGGCTGACGGACATGGTGGTGGGCACTTGCGTGAAGAGTGTCAGGAAAGCGTCGCAGTGGGCCGTAAACATCTTATAGGTGATAGCCTTGTTTTGGGTGTTGTAAGGCCAGTTGCTTTGCGCAAGGAAGTATTTGCCGGCCACATTGCCGAATGCGGGTCTCCAGTTGCCTTCGTAGTTGGCGTAAGGGCCATAAGTGGGCATGAAATCAGGGTCGTATTGGTCGTACATTCCCCATGCGTATGCGTCGTTGACAAAGGAATAGGAGGTCTGTGTAGGTCCAATGCAACCTACAGCACCGGCATTCTGTCCGCCACTGGTGCGACGCATGAAAGCTTCAACGAGGCATTCAGGATTGTGGTCGAAGGTGCCCGTCTGGCAGTTGATGGTGTTGACAAAGGTCATCTTGCCGACGTTGTTCATCTGAGTCACGTGGCTGTTACTGAAATCTGGCTCGCCCCAGCCTTGATAATAGCCATGGTCGCGATGTTGGAGCAACATGCAGCCATTGTTGATGGCCTGAACCACTTGAGATGCTACACCACCAGTCCATCCACCAAGTTCGGATGGGGATGCAGGGAGATAGCCTAAACCATTGGGGCCAAAGTAGTTGACAACCATATAGGTGTTCTGGTTACTCGACCAAACATTGCCAGGGTAGCCTTCATAAATGGCATTGATGCGTACAGGGTGTTTGCCTTGGTTGCGCCAATAGCCTCCAACGACCTCAGAGCAAATCTGAAACCAACGTTCTGTTTGCCAACCTAAGGCGGTGATAGGCTCATCGTAGGTACTGGCATTCATGTTGGGATTGGTGAATTCGTACTCGATTTGCTTGCTCACCATCATTTGGGCTTCGTTGGCGTTGGCGGCCACTAGACGAGAGAAAGCCATCTCAGGCAAATTGTCGCCCGTGACGTCGGCATAACCGTTGTCGGTGATACAGTTGCCGTAGTTTTGGGAGTGGAAGGTGTATTCTGCAGGGATGCCCACGCTCATGTTGCTGTTGTGGTCACCAAGGAGCAACACAGCCACGGGTGGAATTTCCCAACTGTTGTATGCGTTGTGGAAGTAAGCCTTCATCTGGTTGGTGTTGGCGCACCCCATGTCGCTCAAGCTCTTCACTTCGGTGAGGATGCCTTGCTTGATACGGTATTCGGCCAGCTGGTTGGCATATTGGCGGAAACTCTCGTTGTTAGGGATGACAATGAGGTATTCGCAACCTTCAGGACGGTTGTTCACCCATTGCTGCATACGAGCTTCATAATCGACAGTGGGAAGTTGGTTGTAGTTGGCCAAGTTCTGCATGAGAATGGGATCCCAATAGGGAGAACGCAGGCGGGTGTCGCCAAATTCACCGTTGCCGCCGTCAAAGCGCACGTCGAACTGAAGGTCATCATACACACGTAGCTCTTTGGTGACAGGGTTGTATTGGTAGGGCGTCACAGTGACGGCCACGGTTTGCACGCCACGCAGGCTGAACGGCTCGGAGACCGTGACGGGCTGTGCAGGGAAAAAGGCGTCAGCATTGTAAATGCTCAAGTTCTTCTCGTAAGTATTGGGGCTGTTGTCAGTGTCAAACTTTATGGGTGCGGCGGGAAGCAGGTCGACGTTTTGGAGGGTTGACATGCTGCGGTAGCCCATTTCAACATGGGCAGTGGCACCATTGGGGATTGCCACGAATTGGCTGAATGCTGGTAGGTTGGGCTCACCAGGGTTAGCAGGCAGGATAATGCCCGAGCCGCCTTGAAGGATGTCACCGGAATAGCCGTTGTCCGTGATGTTGAGGATTTGTAGTTGTTTCAGCGCGTGTCGCATCGTTAGGCCGAAACGGGTGTTTTGCTCGATGGAGAGGCCTTCGCTTTGGGCTGAGTTGTTGAAGGCAAATTCGCGCGTCTGTGCTTGCAATGTAATGGTAGAAAGCAGCAGAATAGTAAAGAGTAGTGTAGTGAACCTGAGCTTCATAGGTCTGTTGTTTGTAGGTGTTGGAAGAGTATAATTGTACCTTATTCTATATAAAAAAGCGCGTAAAGGTACGCACTTTTTTGAAATAATAAAGCATTTTTCTGCTGAAGCGTTATTTTTTTGCTTCGGTGAACGATTTTGGCAGTTGGATTTTACTCTTTTGCCATCTTACATTTTGATGATTTTCCTGCTCCAGCGTTGTCCGTTCTGTTCTACTACGATGTGGTACAAACCCGAGGGACGGCCTTTAAAGGAGAGTGTAGTGGTGTTGCGTTCGGAAAGGATGAGTTTTCCATGGACATCAAACACACTGATGCTAAAATCACCTTCTTGATCCAAATCAATAGTGATCTGGTTGGTGGTTGGGTTGGGGTGTACGTCCAATGGGAAGACGTTTTGCTCTGCGGCCTCGTCAAGATAAGGAGGCAGCGTGATGTAATCGATACAGGCACAATCGGAGCCGTAGTCAACGGAGTGGTCTTTGGCGTATTCCCATCTGTAGGTATGTTGTCCAGGGGTGATTTGGTAAGCATGTTCCGACCACCAAAGATCGCCCGACCAACGTTCTTGCTCCTCGTCATCAATGTAAAAGATAAGGAAGTCGTAGTTGGCTTCACTTGACACCCTTTTGAAGAAATGTATTTTTTCAGATTCTGTCGAAGTAAAGGTCAAGATGAGTTGAGAGGACTCGTTATGGTCGATGTTGCCTGACTGGGCGCAATAGGTTCCGTTATAGGGATGTGCAGTGACTATGGTCCAGGGGTGCTCCTCATCGTTGGTCCAATATTCAGGCTCAAATATTCCATGTTCGAAACTGTCTGTCACGAAACCCATTTCACATTGAATGTCCTGTTCGATTTTTAGATTCTTAATGACAGAGTGGAGTATGAGATGGATGCATGGCACTTCTCCTGCAGCATACTCAATGTAAGTGTCGAAAGTAATCTCGGTTGATTCGTTCGCTTCCAAGTCGTTGATGGGTATTTCGGACGTTATGACACGAATGTAGCCTTCATTGTTGGCCAAAGAGATACGGGGGCTTTCGGCTTGATAATGGCCTGTGTTGGTAATGCGGAAGGTGAGGCTAACGAATTCGCCAGGGTCGAGCCTTTGGTCATTGTCGCCTTGCGAGTCGTCGATGTTGATAAGCTCAGCAGTGATGTTTGGGGAAAGCACTTCGATTTCGTATTCTTGTGCGTAGGTTTCATCGCCAAATTGGGTGGTGAGGGTGAAGGGAATATGCGTCCAGTCGTGAATGCTGTCGCCGAGTGCGATTTGGAAAGCGTTTTCGATGAATTGGCTTGCATCTGGCTCGAGGGCTTCAAATGTGGATTCGCCCTGCGAGATGGTCAACAGTTGTGAATCAGAGGTCATGCTGACAATGCCACCATTGCAGCCTTGCAACCCCACGTTGGTGACATTGATGTCGGCAACGATGGACTGGTTGTAGTGCAGTGTGAGTTCACCTCCGTTCATGGAGATGCTGTCGACAATGATAAAAGGCCTGTTGAAAGGTTCCAGTGGGATGTCCTCTTCCCACCGTATGAGGTTTTCGCCCGTGATGGTAAGGTGGATGGGACCGTTGGGGATGTTCTCCAAAATCGTGATGGTTTGTTCAGCTCCTGTGCCAACGGCGGTGGTTATGATGTGCCATTGCCTGTTCCTATAGACTGTTAGTGCAATCTGAGAGCCTTCGGGAGCTGTGATGTGGAAAGGTGAGAAACATTGTATGCTCTCATCATGGGTGGGCCTGATCGTTTGTGGTATATCGGTGAACAACCTTGCAAAAGCGTCGCCAAAAGTATGGAAGGTGTTATAGGTGGTGTTGCTCATGTTTTGGTCGGCACTGGGGAAGACATGGGTCTCAAGGAAATACTTGCCTGCGACGCATGCAAAGGCAGGCATCCAGGTGTCGGTATGGGAATCGAAAGGGCCATAATCGGGAAGGAAACTTGAATCGAAGAGATCCCAAACGCCCCAAAGGAAGATGTCGTTGGCATAGGAATAGGTTTGTCCCGTAGGTCCTATGGCACCAACGATGCCTGCGTTTTGGCCATCACGGGTCATGCGCAGGAGGGCTTCGATGAAGCTGGTGGATGAATTGTCGTACATACCAGTTCGGCAGTTGACGGAAATGAGATAAGTCAACTTGTTCACGTTTTGTATGTCGCCAAAGTCGGTGGTGAAGATTGCGGGTTGGTACCATCTGGTGTTCCAACCGTGGTCGCGGTGTTGTATGAGATAGCAGCCATGGTTGATGGCTCTAATGACTTGGTCAGCGTTGCCGCCCGTCCAGCCGCCCAGTTCATCAGGGGTAGCGGGGATGTAGCCAACCCCTTCGGGGCCGAAGTAATTGACTACGGTGTTGGTGCCGGGTGCAGTCGACCAATTGCTGCCTTGCTCTCCGCTGTATAGCTCGTTGATGCGTTCAGGAGACTTGCCATGCTGGGTTAAGTAACCGCTGATGGTGGCAATGGTGATCTGGAACCATTTGGAGTTTTCCCATGCTGCCGCCGTCAAGGGATGGTCGTAATAATATGGGTCAGTGACTACATTGGTGTATTCGTATTCATAGAGTTTGCCCATAATGATTGGGAGCTCCGACTCATTTTGGGCGAGGATGCGAGAGAAACAAATGTCGGGGAGGAAGTCGTCATTGACGTCGGCGTAGGGGTTGTCGGAAGTGATAAAGTTGTCTTTGGGATGTAGGGTCCTGTAGCCAGGCACGTATTGTTGCAAGTTGGTTCCGCTCTCACCGATGATGCAGATAGCCGCTGGAGGGATGTTCCAATTAGCGTAGATATCTCTAATCCATTGTTTTAATGTGGCTTGGTCTGAAGCACCTGTCTCGGTGACTCTCATTACCTTGCTGAGGATGCCTTGCTTGTTGCGGTAGTCGGCAAGTTCTTTTCCTGCATTGTAGAAGTCATCGTTATCAGGCGTAATGATGAGGTATTCGCAGCCAGTGGGTCGGCTTTGTGCCCATTGCTGCATCCGAGCGTCGTAATCGATGGATTCCAAACACTCGAAGTTGAGGATGTTGTTTCTCAGGATGGGGTCCCAATAGCGTGAACGAAGACGATCATCGCCAAAGTGTCCGTTACCGCCTTCGAAGCGAATGTCGATGTCGATTAGGCGGTGTACGGCTAATTCCCGTGTTACTGGATTGATTTGGAAAGGGCTGAGACCCAAGTGGATGACATCAACACCGCGCAGCTGTTGGGGGGCTGCGACGCAATAGGTCTCTGCAGGATAATAGCTGTTTCTGGAATACACTTTCGGGTCTTTGAAGAAGGGCCGCTCCGCATCATTCTCGCATTGGCTGCCGTCGGAGGGCGCGATGTTGATGCCCGATAGGGTCTCATCGCGCGTTGTCCTGACTTCCACGATGGCTTTCGCCCCTTGCGGGATGGCAATGAAGCGGTTGAAGGTGGGTAGGTCGGGCAGGCCGTAGTCGTTGGGCATGACGATGCCTTTGCTTGAAATGGTGTGCATCAACTCGCCTTCGAGGTTGATGGTGTCGACGCTGAAGTCGTTCAATTCAAAGTGGAGGCTGATATGGCCACGGTCTGAGGAAGTGATGGTGAAGGTTTGCCCGATGGCGAACAACGGAATGACCATCATGAGTAAGAGAGCAATGGAACAGCGTTTCATATTAGAGCGTTTTTGTAATGACCACAAAATGAGGCCGTAAAAGTACAACTTTCTTGGAAAAAACAAGAAGAAATGTTTATAAAATGCAAAAAGAGCCACCTTACGGCAGCTCTTTTATTCGGTTTAGTCCCGTAGGGACGACACATCAGTAAGCAGGCGACGTGAGTCCCTGCTTTTACGCATGGCCGGATAGGCCATATAGAGCACAGATCACACAATCCCAGTAAATCCCATAAACGCCAAAGCCAAAATGCCGGCGGTAATCAGGGCGATAGGGGTACCCTTCATGCCCTTGGGAGGCTCCATCAGGTCGATGTGCTCACGGATACCAGCGAAGATGACCAAGGCCATGGCGAAGCCGAGGGCGATGCCGACGGCATAGACGATGGACTCGCCGAGGCTCAACATGTGGGCCACGCCACCATAGTTGAACTCCTTGGTGACCACGGTCAGCGACACGCCAAGGACGGCGCAGTTGGTCGTAATCAGCGGCAGGAACACGCCCAAGGCAGTGTACAATGAGGGACTGATTTTCTTCAGGATGATTTCCACCATCTGCACCAAGGCGGCGATGATGAGGATGAAGGCGATGGTTTGCAAGAAGGTCAGCTTCAAGGGAATCAGGATGTACTGGTTCGTCAGCCATGTCACGAGGGTGGCTAAGGTCAACACGAAGATGACGGCTGCGCCCATACCCAATGCGGTCGAGGTCTTCTTAGAGGTGCCCAAGAAGGGGCAGATACCCAGGAACTGGGAGAAGATCACATTGTTGACCAAAATGGTCGATAAGATAATGATAAGGTATTTCATGGCTTAGTGACTTTCTTTTTTGAGTTTGTTGACGATAGCGATAACGAAGCCGAGGCAGATGAAGGCGCCAGGAGGCAGGATGAACACCAGGATGTTGGCCGTCTCGGGCAGGATGGTAAGACCGAAGATGGAACCACTGCCGAGGAACTCACGGATGCAGCCCAACAGGGTCAAGGCGAGGGTGAAGCCCAAGCCCATGCCGAGGCCGTCCAACAGTGAAGGCCACACGGGGTTCTTCGAGGCGAAAGCCTCAGCACGACCCAGCACGATGCAGTTCACCACGATGAGGGGGATGAACAAACCGAGGGTCTCATAGATGTCGGGCACGTAGGCCTGCATGACGAGTTGCACCA
>JAFRRE010000029.1 GCA_017428285.1 Bacteroidales bacterium
CGTGTGTATCTGAGCGTGTTTGGCGTGGATGAGAAGAAAAAGGTCGTGGAAGAGGTAGGCCAAAACGCCAAGGCCATCCGTGGCTTGCTGGGCAACCGCATCCGCCATCAGATGCGTGTGGTGCCTGAGTTGCGTTTCATTGAGGACGACTCGCTCGATTATATCGAAAACATCGACAATCTGCTGCATCCCGAAAAGTGAGACTGCCGTTATTCATAGCAAACCGTTATCTGCTGGCCAAAAAGAGCCACAACCTCATTAATATCATCACATGGATTTCCATTCTGGGTATTAGTGTCGGCTCGTTTGCGCTCATTGTGGTGTTGTCGGCATTCAATGGCTTGGAGAAGGTTATTTCTTCGATGAACAACCGCCTCACTCCCGATCTGCAAATCTCACCGGTGAAAGGCAAGACCATCGACTTGACGGCTTTTCCTTTAGGCCAACTTAAAGATATACAAGGTGTTGATTATGTAATTCCAACAATTACCGAAGATGCGCTTTTCCGTGCCAACGACAAACAGCACATTGGTCAGGTGAAGGGTGTGGGCTTGGAGTACCAAAAGATTGCCCGTTTGAAAGAAGTGGTTTTCGGTGGTGGTGATTTGGTACTTTCAGATGAGGATAAACATTATTTTGCTATTCCCGGCGCAGGTGTGGCGTGGTATCTTGGTATCAATGCCTACAACCCATACGCAATGGTGCGCATTTATGTGCCCAAGCGCGGCAACGCCTCGCTGATGAGCCTCGAAAACAGTTTCAACTCCGATGTACTGACTGTGCGTAGTGTATTCTCCACCGAGCAGGAACAGGATGAGAAACTGGTGCTAGTGCCATTCGATTTGCTCTCGGAACTACTTGAATATGAGAATAAAGCCACGAATGTGGAGCTTTTTACAGCTCCGAACACCGATATTAATAAGGTAAAGAAGTCGGTTGCCTCCATAATAGGCGAGGATTACACTGTGAAAAACCAACAAGAGCAGCAGGAAACGCTTTACAAAATCATGCGTTCCGAGAAATGGGCGGTGTATGTCATTCTCACTTTCATCTTGATTTTGGCCACATTCAACGTGGTCGGTTCGCTCTCCATGTTGATGATCGACAAGCGCAAGGACACGGAAATCTTGAAGGCTATGGGTGCCGATAACCGTCTGATTCAGAAAATTTTCATGAATGAAGGCTTGCTGATTTCTGTGGCAGGCGGTATCATCGGTCTTTTGCTCGGTATCATTCTTGTATTGTTGCAGCAACAATTTGGTTTCGTGAAGTTTGGCACGGGCGGCAATTATGTGGTGGATGCCTATCCGGTGCTGTTGAAACTTAAAGATGTGTTGCTGATTTTCGCTACGATTTTGGTGGTGGGCTGCACCTCTGCCTTCCTTACCGTGCGTCACGCCATGAGAAAGGCTAACACTCAGAAATCGAGATTGAACGACAGATAATAGCGAGGTTTTTTCGAGATTTGTCCGTCTTGTATTCCCCAAGCCATGTCGCCTCTGATGAAGTAGCCTAAGATGGTGGTGCGTAGGCCAAAGCCAATGCCGCCTACAAGAGGTTCTTTCATCTCGGTGACGGTGATGTTCAGATTCCCGTCACTAATGTGCGTGTTATAGAGCGAGTTGCTCGGGTCGTAAGGATTCCAGCCTGTCCAAGCGGTGCCAAGGTCGCCGAAGGCTACAATCTGGAAGTCCTTGATGAACTTGAGGTTGATGGGACGGTTAGAGAAGTAGCTGAACACTGGGAAGCGCAACTCGCTGTTCAATACAACGAAGTTGTTACCGTTGCGAATGTTCTGCCTGAAACCTCGCATGTTGGTGGCAAGGGTCTGATAGGCGTAGTTTTGCGTGTAGTCGACGGGTGCGCCTTGGTCAAAGGAGGCGAAAATCCAGTTGTCGACACCGCCCATGTAATAGATGAGTTTCTGTTGCCCGAACGAACTGCTACCAGCGATGCGGTTGGCCCAAATGAAATTACGACTGATACGCGTGTAGTTCCTGTAATCGAAACCGACAACAATCATGTTATTGGTGTTGCGCGCGATGCGTTGGTAGTACTCGGCAAACACTTTTCCTCTTGCACCAACGAGCAGGTTGGTTCCGATTTTCTTCGAGTTGTCGTAAACCAGTTCAGCCCGCAAACCACCCCAGTTTTCGTAAACATCTTTGTCGGCGAGACTGTAATCATCGATGGCCAGGTTGACTCGGTGGTCGTTGCGATAGATGGCTGTGCCTCGCAGACTCAGGATTTCACTGAAAGGATAGCTCAAGGTATAAAAGGCTTCGTTGGTAAAGGTGCGGTAGTAGTAGCTGGAGTTGTCGTCAGTGACATAGCGGTGCAGGGTGATGCTCTTGTCCAAGCGTTTGCTGTAATCGCTGAAACGCAGCAAGTATTCGTTGTTGGTGAGGCTGGTGTTAAGCTTCACGCCGAGCTCGATTTTGTAGTCTTCCATCAGATCTTTCATCTTGGTGCCGAGGAAGATGTTGAACCCTGAGTTAAGATAGATGGGCATACCGCCGCCGCTGAAGGGCTGGTAACTATAGTTCATGCTGGTGAAGTCGATTTGACTCATCAGCTCATCGGCGAAGAGTTCCACATAATAGTTGTTCGGATGTTGTATGGTGTCTTTCTGCCGTGGTTTGGGTGCAGGACCATTGTCTTGCACGACTTGGGTTGAGTCGACACCCAAGGGACCATTGATTGGCCGTTTGCGTCGGGCATAACGATAGCTGGTTGAGAAACGATGCTTGGAAATAGGCTCTATGACCGTGTCGTTTTCTTTCTTTCGCAATTCGCTCAGCAGCCTTTTTTGTGCGTACGGACTCATCTGGCTGAGGCTTTGTTCATGACCGCGCAAGATGGGCGACAGGAAGAACTTCTCCCCATTTTGGTCGGCCATCAGCATGGCGGCTTTGTGGTCGCGAGGCTGGTAGCTGTAATCGATGATGTTGGTGGAATAGTCCGTAAGTTGTTCTTTTTTACCGAAATAGCGATAGTGTACAATGGTGTCGATATGGCTGATGGCACTATCAAAGCGGATTTGGTAGAGATTGTAGAAGCCGCTGGTGTCATTCAGAAAAAGCAGGCTACCGTCCTTGAGGGGTTCAGGCAGGATGCTATTGGAAAGGCGTTGCTGGGTCAGGTTTTGAAGCACCGCACCTTTATTAATATAATTGAAAGCAAATAGGTCGAATTGCTTGTTTTGGAACCCGATTTTTTCATCCACTTTCAGCGTATCGTTGTCGCGGTTCGAGCTGAACACGATTTGTCGATCATCGATGGTGAAGACGGGATTCAGGTCGGTGTGGTAGTCGTTGGTGATTTGCTCCAAAGTATTGGAAAACAGGTTGTAGACATAAATGTCGGGCTTGCCCATGCGGGTGGCCGCCAACACAATCTTGCGACTCTTATGGGCATACGAGAACGAACTGACCTTCTGGAAATCGAAAAGATAGGTGCTGGCTTTCTTTCCGCTGTTGACATCCAAATTGTAGAGTTGGATTTTGCCTTCTTCCTCAAGGATGAACGACAGAATTTCACCGTTGGGATGCCAAGCCAAAAGAGGGAACGAAGTGTCGATGTTCTCATCAGAGCGGTAGCCTGCCTTGAAGAGTTGTTGCCGTTTGCCGCTTTGCAGGTCTTGGAGCCAAAGGCGTATCTTGCCCTCATCGTTACTGACATAGGCGATGTATTTGCCGTTCGGGCTAATAGAAGGCTGCGTGAAAGTGCGGTACTTCTTGTATTTCAGCTTCATCAGGTCGGTGGGTTGGTTGACCAAAAGGCTCTCGTAGCGCGCCTTGTAGTATTCAAACCATTCCTCGACCAAAGCGTTATATTCCTTGCCGGTGACATAGAGTAGCGATTTCTTCACATTTTGTGTGCTTTCGGCCAAGGTCATGATGTCGTTGAACGACTTGCTGCCGTACTTTTCATCAATGAAATTCCAGAAGGAATAACCCGCAATCAAGGCATCTTCATCGCGCAGATGGTTGATTTTCTTGTAGCTACCCGATGTTATGCCGCGTTGCAGTTGGGCTTCCTTGTAACAGTCCCAGTTGCCAGCGATGAAAGCCACCAAACCATCCTGGAACCATTGCGGTATGTCGTAGCGGTAACTGCTGCGCAGTTGCGAACCTATCGATGTGCCATTCATCACTTGGCTGAACAGCAGCCGAGCGATGCCTTCTCGGATTTGTGCTTCGAAATGGGTGTAGTCGCCGTTGAAATAGAGGATGACTTTCGTGCCGATGATTTTGGTGATGCCGCCCGTGTTGCCGTTTTCCTCTTCTTCAAGGTTGATGTTGCTCTGCTTGAAGTCGCTTTTGCTGTTGAATACGAGGAATTGGATTTTCTTGCTGAAGCGACTGTTTAGGCGGTTTTCCAACTGAGGAATCTGCACTTTGGCGTAGGCTTGGGCATATTGTGCAAGGTCGTTGCCGCCTTGGTAGAAATACACATCGAAGTTGTCGTTCATGTAGTACGACCAATGGAAGTCGCCATATTGCACGCGGTTCTTACCGAAGGGCATGTTCATGCCGTTGTAGAACTGGGCATGAGCCATGGAAATCATGGCCATGAGAAGCAACAAGAGAATCGCGTATCGTTTTTTCGACAACATGAATACTAAATTAAGCGGACAAAGATAGGCAATTTCTTTAGATTATTGTGGAAAAAACCTTATCTTTGCCCTCGCAAAAGAATGTAGGGCTTCGACAGACTCAACAACCTTAGGCCCTTGAACCTGTCGAAAGGCCGTATCAAAAAAGATACTATGCTTAAACTGGAACAATTTGTCTTCAATCCCTTTGCGGAAAACACTTATGTCGTTTACGATGACAATACCAAGGAATGTGTCATTATCGACCCAGGCTGCTCGAATGCAGGCGAGGAAAACGAACTCTTCGGTTTCATCGACAGCCATAACCTCAAGCCGCTGATGGCTATTAATACGCATGGCCATATCGACCATATTGTGGGTAACATCGCGGTGAAAAAGCGTTACGGTATCAAGGTGGCGGCGCATCCTAATGTGAAGAGCGATTTCCTTCGTTCGCGGCAACAGTCCGCTATGTTTGGGATGCCGCTTTTGGGTGACAGCGACCTTCCCGATATCGATTTGGAAGATGGCGAGATCATCAAGGTGGGGGAGAGCACCCTCGAGGTCATCAGCACGCCAGGCCATGCCATGGGAAGCATAAGTCTCTATGCCGAAATCGAGGGTTGGGTGTTCACGGGCGACGCGCTCTTCTGCCGCAGCATCGGCCGCACCGACTTCCCAGGTGGCAACTACGAGCAGCTTCGCACAAACATTATCGAACGGCTGTTCCATCTGCCCGATGATACGGAAGTATATTCCGGTCACGGCGAAATCACGACCATCTTTGATGAAAGAAAGTATAATATGTTCCTTTGATGAAAAGGGTGTTTAACATATTGATTCTTTCTTTTTTGACTACTTTCATCTTCGCACAGGATGAGACGCGGGTTATTGATAGCCTTGAAAGCGTCATGGCGAAGCAGGAAGGGCGTGAGAAGGTAGAAACTATGATGGAACTATCCAAGGCGTTCTTTGATTATTCGTTTGATGAGTGTATTGATTGGGGCGAAAAAGCTATTCAGGAAGCGACTCGATTTCAAGATGAGGAATTAATGGCTAAATCATATTGGAGAATTGGAATTCGCTATCTTGACCATTATGAATTTGATTTGGCTCTTGAAAATTTTAATAAGGCTTTAGATTTTCTCAAGGATAAAGATGACTCGGATTTGTTGATGAGAGTGCTGAATACTAAAGGTAGAGTCGAGTTGTTTATGGGTGAGATGGATTCTGCTTTAATCACCTATCAGCGAGCGTTAAAAGTATCTAATAGCATTGGTGACGAATTGAATTGTGCGGATGTCATTAATAATTTGGCATACATTTATTTCCAACAAGACGACCTAGAAAAGGCCTTGGAATGTTTTCAGGATGCCCGTCAGAGATATGCAATGGTGCAGGATACGCTCTCTATGGCTCAGTGCGACAACAACATCAGCAACATCTATGTGCAGAGGCAACAATTCGATAAGGCTCAAACGCTTTTGCAAAAGGCGATTCCTGTTTTTGAACAAAATGAAGACGAGGCTTCTTTAGCTCATGCCTATCAAAACCTTGGCACGGTCTATGCCACGGGTTCTGTCAATTTGGATTCGGCTATGTTCTATCTTCACAAGTCTATTGTATGTGCGGAGAATGTGAGTGATCAGATTACTTTGATTGAAGATGAGTTGGAATTGGCTGGTGTAATGCGGCAGTTAAATAGAGATGGAGAAGCAATAGGTCTTTATCAATCCGCATTGCATTCGTCGGAAGCGATGGGCTACACCATTGGAATGATGGAAGCATATAAGAATCTCGGTATACATTACAATATTGTAGGCGATTTCACAACTTCTGCTGTCTATTTAAAAAGGTGTATGGACTTGGCCTTGGAGAAGGGCCACCAGTTATATGTCAATACAGTTCGTCCATATCTGATAGCCGATTATGCCCGACTGGGTCAGTTAATGGAGATGAAGAAGGAATTAGGTTTGATGCAAGATGAATATTTGGGTATTGTCAATGAGAACAACGCATTGAGCGATGAATTGTCTCGCGTCCAATCCAATGTAGAAGGCTTGTTGGAACAATACGAATCCCAATCCGAACAAATCGAAACCCTCCAAACCCAACGAAACCATTATCGTTTGGCTTTCTTTGGCTTGCTGGCTATTGCACTTTTTGCCTTGGCTTTGCTAATCGCCTATAAAATTGTACGTAAAAAACGGGCAAAAGTGTAAAACCTTGAAAATAAAACCTTACCTTTGCACGCCGTAGCGGTCACTGAGCTTGTGGTCCCTGAGCAGGGTCGAAGGGTCGAAGTGCCCGCCCTTTCTGTAAGCAAATCTTAAATCTCTAAATCTTAAATAAACAACAATCATGATCGAAAAAATCACATCATCACAACAAGCTATGGACCTGGAAGCCAAGTACGGTGCCCATAACTATCACCCGCTGCCGGTCGTCCTCGCCAAGGGTAAGGGCGCCAAGGTGTGGGACGTCGAAGGCAAGGAATATTTCGACTTCCTTTCGGCTTATTCCGCTGTCAACCAAGGCCACTGCCACCCGAAAATCATCAAGGCTATGACCGACCAGGCCGAACGCCTCACCCTCAGCAGCCGCGCTTTCTATAACGACGCACTCGGCGTGTGGGAGAAATATGTGACTGAATATTTCGGCTACGACAAGGTATTGCCCATGAACTCAGGCGCCGAAGCCGATGAGACGGGTTTGAAGCTGGCTCGTCGTTGGGGTGTCGTCAAAAAGGGTATCCCGAACGATAAGGTGAAGATCGTGTGCTGCGAAGGCAACTTCCACGGCCGTACCATCACCATCATCACGATGAGTAACGACCCAGAGTCATACGCCAACTACGGCCCAATGACTCCTGGTTTTATTCGCATCCCTTACAACGACCCCGATGCACTGGAACAAGTGCTGGCCAAGGAAGGCAAGGAAATCGCTGGCTTCCTGCTGGAGCCTATCCAAGGCGAGGCTGGTGTCTATGTGCCGGATGATGGCTACCTGAAGAAGTGCTACGACATCTGCAAGAAGTACAATGTGCTGTTCATGGCCGACGAGGTGCAGTGCGGTATCGCCCGTACAGGTAAGATGCTGGCCTGCGACCACGAAGGTGTGCGCCCCGACATCCTCATCCTGGGTAAAGCCCTCGGTGGTGGTGTGGTGCCGGTCTCTTGCGTGTTGGCCGACGACGACATCATGCTGAACATCAAGCCCGGTGAGCACGGCTCGACCTTCGGCGGCAACCCGATTGCTGCTCGCGTGTCCATCGCTGCCCTTGAGGTCATCAAGGAAGAGCACCTGATGGAGAATGCCGAGCGTCTCGGTAAGATTTTCCGCGAGGAAATCGGCAAGATCAAGAGCCCGATGATTGAGAAGGTTCGTGGTAAAGGTCTGTTGAACGCCGTCATCATCAAGCCCAAAGATGGTAAGGAAGCTTGGGATGTGTGTCTCAAGATGCGCGACCTCGGTCTGTTGGCCAAGCCCACTCACCAGCACATCATCCGTTTCGCTCCGCCCTTGGTCATCACAGAGGCCGAGCTCCGCGAAGCCATCGAAATCATCAAGAAGGCCATCGCCTCGTTCGAATGATTGATGAGTGAACCTCTGATCGTTTAGCCCGCCTGTTTGCAGACGGGCTTTTTTGTTATAAAGATGTCGTTTTTTTGACAGTATTGGTTTTTTGTCTATTTTTGTCCAGCAAAATGATACAACCATGAAAAGAAACTTTCTGATTTTAGCATTGGTTACCTTTGCCTTGTTCTTCACCAGCTGTTGCCAGAACGACAATGCAAACACCAACAACGAACAAAAGACTATGAGCACTACTATGAACGACCTGCTGACGCGCCGCAGTGTGCGCAGCTACACCGATGAAGTACCTCCCATGGAGGTGATTGAAGAGATTTGCAAAGCCGGCACTTACGCTCCGACTGGCATGAATCGCCAAGCACCTGTTATAGTCGCCGTCACCAACCGCGAAGTGCGCGACCGTTTGAGCAAATTGAACGCCGCCGTCTTTGGTCCCGACAACGACATGGATCCGTTTTATGGTGCTCCCGTGGTTTTGGTGGTCTTGGCCGACACAACTGCAGCCAGGACTTGGAAGGAAGATGGCTCACTTGTAATGGGTAACCTGCTTAATGCAGCTCATGCCAAAGGTTTGGGCTCCTGTTGGATACATCGTGCCAAGGAAGTCTTCGAGACCGAAGAAGGTAAAGCTATCTTGAAAGATGCTGGCATCGAGAACGAGAATCTGGTTGGGATTGGCAACTGCATCCTCGGCTATACCGCTGGCGATTATCCCGAAGCTGCACCTCGTAAAGACAATTACATCTATTGGATCAAGTGACGATTCGGAGGGTGTGAGACCTAAAAACCGTTTCCACCGCTTCCTCATAATCCTTTAGCGCATTGATTTTCTTGATCTTACGCCAAATGTCTTGTGGCTCATCGAAAGAATACATCAGGTACGACCATAGTTCTTTCATCCTGCCCAATACCTTTGGACTGCCTCCCGCATGGCGGAGGCGGTCTTCGTACAAGTCAAGGATATAATTGTGTAGTCGTTCGGTCTGTCGCTTTGCGTCATTGCGAGGAACGAAGCAATCCAGAGAGTCACTCCCTTGGATTGCTTTGTTGTTTCTATTCTTAATGACTGAGGCCTTAATGTCCTCTGCCAAAAATGGATTCGCCAGAATGCCGCGTCCAAGCATGAATTGGACTATGGTTTTGCAGGTCCCTGAGCTTGTGGCCCCTGAGGTCCCTCGAAGGGTCGAAGGGCCGTCGTTCAGTGTTTTGTGAATCCTTTCAAAGCTTTCCACCGAAACAATATCCCCATTATACACCAACGGCGCGTTGATCTGAGGCATTAATGCCTTGAACCGTTCCACATCAGCCTCGCCTTTGTACAATTGTTTCCCAATGCGCGGATGGATGATTAATTCGCTTAAAGGAAACTTGTTGAAAATCGGAATGATGGCATCAATCTCATCTGGGCTGAAATACCCCAAGCGACATTTTACACTGAACTTGATTTCGATTTCTTCGAAAACCCTGTCCAGCATGGCCTCCACTTTGTCGGGATAAGGCAGGAGACCGCAGCCACGTTTCTTGTTGGCAACCCTTGGGAATGGGCAACCCATATTAAGGTTGATTTCCTTGTAACCCAGTTCCTTGCATTGCTTGGCAAAACGCAAAATCTCCTCGGCATCAGTGCTGAGAATTTGCGGCGTCAGTGTTTCCACGTCGTTGCAGCATGGGTCAATTTCCTCGCCTTGCAGGTTCTTGGCGTGTTCCTCCTTATGTATGCCTGTGAAGAACGGCGTGTAGAATTTGTCGATGCCGCCGAAATGTCGCTTGAACACATTGCGGAAAGGCGCGTCGGTGATGCCTTGGAAGGGACCTAAAGAAAGAAGAGGTTGGTTCATCTCTTCTTTCTTGTGGTGGTTTTGGTCGCCTTTCGGTTCTTGCCAAGGTCTAAAAATGACTTGGCAATCCAAGTGATGAGCAGCACGAAGGTGACATACACCGCAATGCGGCTGAGGTAGTCGCCGTTCTTGGCGTAGAAAGTGACTTCCTTGTTGGCTTTCAATGTCGCTTTGATGGCGTCAGGTTCCCAATATTTGGTTTGTTGCAGCACGTCGCCGCGTTGGTTGAAGAATCCCGAGCGACCCGTATTGGCCGAGCGAGCGATACAGCGGCGGTTCTCGATGGCTCTCAGCTTGGAGAACTCGAAATGCTGTTTATAACCAGGTGTGTCGCCCCACCAACCGTCGTTAGTGATGACGAAGATTAGGTCGGCACCCTTGGCGCAGAACGAGCCAACATATTCGCCGAAAGCCGACTCGTAGCATATTGGCACAGCAACCTTATGTCCATCAAAGGTCATGACTTTCGATTCGGGGTCACCTTTCAATGTTCCACGTGCGATGCCCACGGTGAGACTGAAGTTGCGCAAAAAGCCCATCCACTCGGGAATGGCCTCCACGACTGGTGTGAGCTGCGATTTGTTGCGATGCTGCAAGCCGTCGCCACTGATGAGTAAAGCCGAGTTGTGGCAATAGTAGTATTTGTCTGTGCCGTCAATATGGCGTGCGGGGAAATCGTCTTCCATGCCTTTAGGCACCCACTCGTAAGTGGTACCACCAATGACGAAGGACAGTTGTGAAAATCGTGAAACATAGTCGTGCAAGGTTTTGAGTGCCTTGGCCTTTTCGGTCTCATGCAGCCAGATGCCTTCCTGTATGGCCGACTCACTACTAACGATGAAACGGGTGTTAGGTGTCACCAAAGGCAACGACAGATTAATGTTGTTTTGGATGACTTGGTCATAGAAATGATTATCGAATTGTTCGTTCCATGGGTCACAGTTCTGCTGCACAACGATGACTTCCGTGTCGGTGCCTTGGTCTTCATAGTGTTTGTAAACTCGTGTGCTGATAATGATGGGCAAGAGGAGAATAATGGCTTCGAGGCCGATGTTGATTAAGATGGGTTTTGCCTTTTTGGTCTTGAAGAACTGAAGGATGTTAGCTATCAAGATGTTGACTATCAATACCCATAGGGTTCCGCCGGCTACGCCCGTATATTCATACCACTGCACCCAGCTGACTTGGCTTGAAAAAACGTGCCCAAGATTAAGCCAAGGCCATTTAATGGCCCAATGATAGGTGAGCAGTTCGAAAGCCATCCAGTAGGGGATGAGGATGAAATTGCCCCAAGGATTGTTGCACACTTTCTTTTTTGTGAGGTGGAACAGCCAAAACACGGTGGCCATAAAGAGTGCGTTCAGTAGCCAAGCCAGCGTGGCAGCAGGCGTGGCGTTCCACACCCACCAGGTTGTAGCCACATTCCATACGAAGAAGGCGAGAAACGAAAGCCAAAACATCCTGCCTCGTTCGCCTTCCGCGACAAAGCCTTCGAGCAGCAGCAGCGGGACAAAGGCAATGAAGATGAAAGGAGCGATGCCCCAAATAGGCCAAGCTGCTGTGAGCAAACCTCCAGTCAGAATAGCTAAGATTATATTGCGTGTCTGCGGCCCTTGCGTCTGTCGAAGGTTCGCTGTCCCTTTGTTATTTGTCTTTTTCTTCATAGTTTTTTCAAAAAATCGGGCAAAGGTACGATTTTTTGTCCGTAACGTTCATGCAATCGCTTTTTTTCTCCAAAACAAGCCTTTATATCAAAAAAACAATTATTTTTGCACAAATTTTCGCAAAATGAAGAGAGTATATAAAGTTGCGGGTCATAATTTTGCTGTTGTTATGCCTGATGATGATAGAGCTTGGGAGGCGATGCAAAGTTATGAGCCGTTCTTGATAGAGGATTCGGGTAACTGTGTTTTTACCGTCGAGCTGATTGAAGCGATGCCGGACACAACTGACAAGCAAAAAGTGACGACAAATTGTGAAGGGCCTGAGTTCCCTCGTTTTGATCTTTATGACTGGGAAGGTCAGTGGTTGTTTGAGGGGGCTCCTAGTTTTGAAGCTCCAGTGCGGTTCTATTTGATAGTGGACAAGGCCTTTACTAAGGCGAAGTTTCGCATACTTGGCAGCACGAGGTTCTCGCTCAATTCGGTGATTATGCTGTTGTATGCTTTTGCGACGGAACGTAAAAACACGCTTATGATGCATTCTTCCGTCGTGGTAAAGGATGGAAAAGGCTATCTGTTTTTGGGCAAGAGCGGTACGGGCAAGAGTACGCACACCCAATTGTGGATTAATAATCTGGAAGGATGTGAACTGTTGAATGATGACAACCCTGTGATTCGGATCGAAGAAGATGGAAAGATACGTGTTTATGGCTCCCCGTGGAGTGGTAAGACGCCTTGCTATCGCAATTTGGATTATCCTGTGGGCGCTATCGTTGACCTTCATCAGGCTAAAGAGAACAAGATTCGGAGACTGTCTGTCGCTGAGGCTTATGCTATGATGTATGTGTCTTCATCCGGCATTAGGTTCTTGAAGGACTTGGCGGATGGAATGCATGTCACTACTGAGAAGATAGTCTGCACTGTGCCATGCTATTCGCTGGATTGCCTGCCTAATGCTGAAGCGGCTTTCTTATGCTATAAAACAGTGACGCTATAATTAATATGGATAGGATTGTCCTGCCTAATGATGTGCTTCTGAACGAAGTCGCCCAATTGCTTGGTGAAGGTCGCGAAGTGGTTATCACCCCAAAAGGCAGGAGTATGCTCCCATTCATTCGTGGTGATGTCGATCAGGTTAAGCTACGTCATCCTGACTGTTTGAAGGAGGGCGACATCGTGTTGGCCTATTTTGAAAATCGCTATGTGCTGCATCGTATTATTGCCATTAATGGGGATGAGATAACTTTGATGGGTGATGGCAATTTGAAGGGTACCGAGCAAGGAGAACGCTCGGACGTGGTTGGTCAGGTGGTTGAAATCATAACGCCCGACCATTGTCAACACAAGCCGGGGAAGGCATGGTTGTGGCGACACACATTGTTTCTCAGGAAATACCTGTTGAAGGTGTATAGAAAATGGAATAAGTTGAAAAATAGACAAATATAATACAATTTGATATGAAGTTAAATAAAGGTTATAGACTTCGTTCTTTAGGCCAGGAGTTTATCCTTGTTGCCGAAGGACTGGATGCGGTCGACTTTAGCCGCATGATTTCGATGAATGAAAGTGCTGCATTCCTTTGGAAAGAAGTGGAAGGCAAAGATTTTGATGCCGAAATGATGACCGCGCTTTTGATGGACAATTATGACATCCCCCGCGAGACGGCTCAGAACGATGTGGCCGCATTGTTAGAGTCGTGGTCGGCTGTTGGCCTCATTGAGGAATGATTATTAATATTAATAAGGTGTAGGTCGTGTCGACTGTCGAACAACAATATTTTGCATTGCTTCGTGCCGCCCTTTGGGACACATCGGTTTCCATCGATGGTGAAATCGATTGGAAAGCTGTTATGCAGATGGCTGGGTTCCATAGCAATAATGTGCTGATTGCCGATGTGGCTTCGCGAATGACCGAAGGCAGCAAGCCTTCGCCCGAGATGCTGGCCAAGATGCAATCGCTCATGCGCAGCAACTTGTTCCACCTGATGCAGTTGAAGCAGGTTTTGGTTTCATCGGTGAAGCTGTTGCGTGAATATGATATTGAACCGGTGGTGCTGAAAGGTTTTGGATTGGCCTTGCTTTATCCCAATCCTTCCCTGCGCCAAATTGGCGATATAGACCTTTTCATCGGAATTGATAGTTTTCATAAGGCTTGTACCTTGCTACGTACCTTGCCCGGCAGCTACAACTGGGGGGAGGAAATTGATTCAGGCAGGCATTACAACATTGAGTTTGGGAACATCCCCTTGGAGGTGCACCGAGTGAGTGCAGATATTGAGGATGTTAAGCTGCTTCCCCATTATGTCGCCATGGAGAAGGAAGGCTTGGTCGACCATCCGCAGCGCGTCGACTATGGAGGCTTCGAGATAGCCATCCCTTCCAAAGAATTCATGGTGTTTTTCACCTTTTACCATGCCTGGCACCATTATTTAGAGACGGGTGTGGGGTGGCGACAACTCAGTGACGTTACATTGGCCCTTCATTCCTATCGTGGACAAATTGACCTTGATAAGTTGCGGCAATGGATCGACGCCATGGGCGTCATGAAGCCATGGCAGACCTTCGGTTTTCTGTTGGTAGAGTATCTCGGCCTGCCTGAAGCGGAGTTGCCCTTCTATGATGCTTCATGCCGAAAGCGGGCACAGAAACTCTATCGCCAAATCATGGAGGAAGGCAATTTTAGGCGTAACAATGGTTTCAAACGTAAGAATCCGAAACGCCGTTTTTGGCACAGAATGCACGCTTTTGTTGGCGTTTTTGTGGATTTTTTCCATCATGTGGGCGTGTTTCCTGCACAGGCTTTTCATGAGATGAGCAATACAATCCGAATCAGTTTTGGAAAAAAATCAAAAAAAAAGTAGAATTTTTGCACAGCGTATGAATTAAATGTTTATTTTTGCAGCGTCAAACAGTGTGAAAAGGAACACGAACAAATAACTAAACAACAAAAGTCTAACAAATTAAAACGTAAACAAAATGAAAAAAATGAACAAAATGTACCAAGCTCCCAAAGCTGAAGTGGTTGAGCTGAACGTGAACAGTGGCTTCATGAATAATGGCAACTGGAATGGTGCCTCTGTCCCGGAAATCCAAGAACCGGAACTCCCGATGCCGAATTAATTCGAAGGTAATTGTTAATGAATAAAAGTTTTAAAGACAAAATGAAAAAAGTATTGAAATGTATGGGCATGATGGCATTGGTTGCTTTAGCCTTTACCTCATGCAAGAAGAACGATGACACAAAGCGCTCTTTCTATGCTACTGGTGCAGATCTCCGTATTGAGAACCTGAGTGAAGATAGAGCCTATGTCGATACCGATAAGAAATTCCATTTCCAGCAAGGCGATGTGTGCATGGTGTTCAACATTGATGAAACAACTCCTACCAAGAGCCATGCCGCTTTGTATGGTGCCGTTGAAGATGGTGTCACTAACGTGCATTTCTTGAACATCGATTACGGTGAAGTTGCTGAGGATATGCTTGATGGTTACTATGCCTTCTATCCTGGTGGCCCTGGTCGTACCGTTACTTATCTTTACCAAGGTGAGAACAAGTGCAAGTTCTATGTGGCTCCTGAGCAAGAGTATCGTGAGGGTATGGTTCCTAGCAACGCTTTGTATGCAGCAGCCAAGGCTTCTGACGGCTCTCACTTGATGGGTGACACTTATTTCCTGTTCAAGCCCATCAATGGTGTTCTTCAACTGAAGCTGAAGGATGAAAACAAAAGAACCATTACGAAGGTTGAAATCGTTGACAATGGCTTCAACTTGAGCGGTTTGGTTGAATTGATCATCCCTGAAGTGGATCCTGCTGAGATGCAAGCTCTCTTCGATCAGTATGATCTGAGCAATCCGGCTTATGTCAACCGTTTGAATGAATACAAAGCCAGAGTTGGTTACAATGTAACTGATGAGATTATTCATAATCCTGTTGACAATACCGACACTCATTACGTCAAGGGTAACAGAATGACTTTGAACATCCCTGGTGGTGTGCAACTGGCCGACAATTACAATGACACTCCTGCACTCAACATTGTGTTGCGTCCTTTGGCTTTGAGTCAAGGTTTCCACATCATTGTGACCTTTGATGATAACACTACTGCAGATTGGAATCTTTCCGATTACACTGGCTTGATGATTAAGCCTGGTACGGTGCACGTTGTTCCTGGAAACATGACCAACCTCTAATCCATTTTGGAGTAATTAAAATGAAAAAGCGCTTCCCTTTGGGAGGCGCTTTTTTTATGTCTGGTTTGGCTTGTTTGGCTGCTGTATCACAATAACGGTTGCTACGATGCAACAGTTTTATGGGTTCATCTTGAATGATACAAACAAAAAAAGAGACGCATTCAATGCGTCTCTACAAGGGGTGGTACCGACGGGAATCGAACCAGTGACACGAGGATTTTCAGTCCTCTGC
>JAFRRE010000030.1 GCA_017428285.1 Bacteroidales bacterium
GTGCACCGTAACAGCCACTCCCAATGCAGGCTACACCTTCGTTAATTGGATGGAAAACGGCAACGTGGTTTCGACCAATGCCGTTTATACTTTCAACGTAACGGGCAACCACTATTTGACAGCCAATTTCCAAGCCCAGCCTCAGAACTACACCATCAGCGTTTCGGCCAACCCGACCAACGGTGGCACCGTTTCTGGCGGTGGCACTTATCAGCAAGGACAATCTTGCACCGTTCACGCCACAGCCAACACGGGCTACACCTTTACCAACTGGACCGAAAACGGCAATGTGGTCTCGACTAATGCCAATTATAGCTTCACGGTGAATAGCAACCGCACTTTGGTGGCCAATTTCCAAGAAATCCCATGCGAAGCACCCTCCAATTTGACCGCCTCGGTCGCTGAAAACACCATCACTCTTGCTTGGGAAGCCTCTCCTACCGCCGTCCGATACCGTATCTACCGTGACGACCTCTGCATCGCCAACGACATTACCGCTCTAACCTATACGGACACAAATTTGGAATTTAGCCATCAGTACTGCTATTACGTTACATCTATGTGTTCCAATGGCACCATGTCGGTTCCGACAGATGAGGTTTGCGCCACAACAGAAAACTTTGACTGCGAAGCGCCTACCAACGTCACCGCCGAGGCCATTAACTACACTGACATACGCATTAACTGGTCTGCCAGTCCTACGGCCCAGTCCTATAAAATCTATCGCAACGGGACACTTGTCACCTCTGGTTACCCATATGTCGGTGGTTATTACGACACCGAATTACACTTTGGCGAGTATTGTTACACGGTGGTCGCTGAGTGCAGTTATGGCGACTCCGAACCATCAGAGGAAGCCTGTGCCGAGCTTACCCTCTGTGACCCAGCAGGTGATTTCACTGCCGAATATGTTTACGAAGACGAAGATAATTATGGCGTAAGATTGACTTGGAAACTGATTGCCTCCGCATTCCCAGAATACTTCCATCTTTACAAGCTGAATGAAACGAATGAGTATGAACTTATTGCTGACATTCCGCCAACGGGAACTGCCTATTCGTATTTCGATGATGTTGAGACTGGTACCTATTCATACATGCTGACAGCAGAATACCAGTTCGGCCCTGAACACTGCATTTCGGAACCTGTTTATGCTTCTTGCGAAGTCACAAGATTGAACGAAACCAACGCTACTTTTGCGGTTTACCCCAACCCCACCCAAGGCGAAGTGACCCTTGAGGGCGAAGGCATCAACACGGTGCGCATCATGAACATTTACGGCCAGACCGTCTACAACGCAAAGGTGGAAGGCAAGCAAGTGCGCATCGACCTCTCCGACATGGCCAAGGGCGTCTATGTGATGCATATTGGCACGGAGAACGGCAACGCCGTTAGGCAGATTGTGGTGGAATAATTTTGGTTTGTAGGGCTGTCACACCGTGGCAGCCGCAGCGATAAACGCCAATGCGGCTGCCGTGATACGACAGTCCTACAAGTCTGACCTGAAATCCCGTTGGAAACGGCGGGATTTTTTCGTTTTTCCTTAGTTTTCTCCAACATTATTTCTATTTTTGCCTTGTCAAACATTTTGAACAAAATGACACAACAGACAACCATAAAACTCTTTGACGAGAAAAAAGTCCGCATCGTTTGGGATGACGAGGAAGAAAAGTATTATTTTTCCATCGTGGATGTTGTAAATGTTCTCACAGAGCAATCCACACCTCGAGGAGCCAGCACATATTGGGCAGTACTCAAAAAACGACTTAAGCAGGAGGGAGCTGAGGAGTTGCTTACAAATTGTAAGCAACTGAAACTCCCTGCCGCAGATGGCAAAAAATACAAAACCGACGTGGCTGATTTAGAGCAGGTTTTACGTCTCATCCAATCTATCCCATCCAAGAAAGCGGAACCGGTAAAGCAGTGGCTCGCCGAAGTTGGAACACAACGCATCGACCAGATGATTGACCCGGAACTGACCTTTCAAATGGCCGTTGAGGACTACCGTCGACAAGGTTACAGCGACCGTTGGATCAACGCCCGGATGCGCTCCATTGAGATGCGTAAGGAACTGACCGACGAGTGGCACCGCTCTGGCATTCACGAGACAAAGGACTTCGCCATACTCACCAACATCCTTACCAAGGCATGGAGCGGCATGACCACGGGAGAATACAAACGCTACAAAGGTTTGACCAAAGAGAACTTGCGCGACAACATGACCAACATGGAGTTAGCATTGAACACACTTGCCGAAGTTACCACCACTGAATTGTCGCGCCAACGTAATCCGAAAGACTTGGCACAAACTAAAAAGACCGCACAAGAAGGAGGCGATGTGGCACGCAATGCTCGCGCCGACATCGAAAGTCGCCTCGGCTACTCCATCGTTTCGCCTGAACGAGCTACCGACTATATCAAACCTTTAGACACGCAAGAAACCGATGCATTAATGTTGCCTGATTCGGATGACGGTTGCTATCACGACTAACGGTGTCGGAAACCATCGCTGATAGGCGTCGACAGCGGTGGAACCAAACACGATTTCGGAACCCTTTTCGAAAAATCCCAAAAGTGAGGTGACAAAACATTGCCACCTCACTTTTTTTTGTTATTTTTGGAGCAAATTTTTGAATTCAGCCTATGAAAATCAAATTCATCGGTGCAGCCCAGGAAGTGACGGGCAGCAAGCACCTCATCACCACCGACCATGGTAAGAAAATCCTCTTGGACTGCGGTATGTTCCAAGGTAAAGGCCTCGAAACCGATGCCGCCAACCGCAACATCATGGTCGACCCTAAGGAAATCGATGCCATCATCCTCACCCACGCCCATATCGACCACTGCGGTCTCATCCCCTATTTCTACAAATTGGGGTTCCGTGGTCAAGTTGTATGCACTAAAGCCACGGAAGACTTGTGCAGCATCATGCTCCCCGACAGCGGTTTCATCCAAGAAAACGATATGGAATGGTTCAACAAGAAACGCCGCAAGCAAGGGCTTCCCGCCTTGCAACCCATTTATACCGAAAAAGATGCTCGTGCCAGCATGGAGTTGTTCGTCAGCGTGGCCTACAACCGCTATTTTTACATCGACAATAATATCAAGGTGAAATTCAACAACACAGGTCATCTGCTGGGCAGCGGTTGCGCAGTCATCGAAATCGACGAAGGCGGTAAGATGACCCGCATCGGATACACTGGCGACATCGGCCGCGAATACAACTACCTCCTGCGCTCTCCCGAGCCTTTCCCGCACTGCGATTACCTCATCACAGAGGCCACTTATGGAAACCGCCTCCACAGCGACCGCACCAATGCTGAACAGCAACTATTAGAAATCATCTATCACACCTGCGTGGAGAAGCGTGGCAAGCTCATCATCCCGTCGTTCGCGGTCAGCCGTACGCAAGAGATTGTGTACCTACTGAATAACTTTTACAACGATGGCAAACTGCCCGAGAAGATTCCAGTATATGTGGATAGTCCTTTGGCAGTCAACGCCACCGAGATTTTCCGTATGCACGTCGACCTCTTCAACGATGATGTAAAAGATGTCATCGAATACGACCCCGACCCCTTTGGCTTCAACGGGCTCACTTTCGTGCGCGACATCAACCAGTCGAAGGAACTAAATGCTACTAAGCAACCTTGTATCATCATCTCTGCTTCAGGCATGATGGAAGCCGGACGTGTGAAACACCATATTGCCAATAGCATCGAGAGTCCAAACAACAGTATCCTTGCCATTGGATACTGCTCTCCTACTACATTGGGAGCCAAACTGTTGGAAAAACCCACACCTGCAAGCGTTTCCATTTTTGGCACAGAACACAATGTCAATGCTGAAATTTATGAAATAGATGCCTTCAGTGGCCACGGCGACTACAAGGAAATGATTCATTACCTGAGTTGCCAAGACCCGACTAAAGTGAAGAAGACTTTCATTGTGCACGGTGATCTTGAAGCCCAACAATATTATCAACGGCAACTTCGCAAAGAAGGTTGGGACAACATCGTCATACCCGGGCCAGGAGAAGAGTTTGAATTGAAATAATTGGCTCGCATTGTTTCGCCGAATCTATCGATTTCGTACTTTTGCAAAAATTTTCAAAAATGGCACAAAAACCCAGCATTCCCAAAGGCACCCGCGACTTCCTGCCCGAAGTCATGGTGCGCCGCAATTATATTTTCGACACCATTAAAACTGTATTCAAACGCTTTGGTTTCCAACCGATTGAAACCCCTTCGATGGAAAACCTCAGCACACTTTTGGGCAAATACGGCGAAGAAGGCGACAAACTCCTCTTCCGTGTACTCAACTCTGGCGACTTCATGAGTGGCGTGGAACAAAATGGCGAACCGCTTGAATCATTGAAGCTGGCCTCAAAAATCACGGAGAAAGGCCTGCGTTATGATCTGACTGTACCCTTTGCACGTTTTGTAACCATGTATCGCGACCAGATTGCCTTCCCCTTCAAGCGTTATCAAATCCAACCCGTTTGGCGCGCCGACCGTCCGCAAAAAGGCCGTTATCGCGAGTTTTGCCAATGCGACGTCGACATCATCGGCAGCGATTCCTTGCTGAACGAAGCAGAACTGGTGCAAATCGTTGACGAGGTATTCCATGCTTTGAAAATCAACGTCACGCTAAAGATCAACAACCGAAAGGTGTTGGCAGGCATCGCTGAATACATCGGCAAGTCGGATGCATTGGTTGACATCACCATCGCCATCGACAAGCTGGACAAGATTGGCATCGAGGCCGTCAACGCGGAACTCGCCGAGAAGGGATTGGAGCAAGCTGCCATCGACAAACTGCAACCCATCCTCTTCATGAAGGGCAACACGTGCGAGAAGCTGGCTCAGCTGAAGCCTTTATTAGATAATGAAGTCGGCCAAAAAGGCATCGAAGAACTTGAGACTCTATTCGACTATATTGAAAACATGGAACTCGGCATCGACACCGAACTCGACCTCACCCTCGCCCGCGGTCTGAACTACTACACAGGAGCCATCTTCGAGGTGAAAGCCAAGGACTTCGCAATCGGCAGCATCTCGGGTGGCGGTCGCTACGACAACCTCACGGGCATCTTCGGCCTGCCCAATGTCTCAGGCGTGGGCATCAGCTTCGGCGCCGACCGCATTTACGATGTGTTGGAAGGCCTCAACCTCTTCCCTGAGACCATGTCGGAAAGCACCAAAGTCATCTTCCTCAACTTCGGCAAGAACGAGGAGAAATACTGTCTGAAATACCTCAACCAAGTACGCAAACACGGCATCAACGCGGAAATCTATCCCGATGCCACCAAGATCCAGAAACAGATGAAATACGCCGACCAACGCCACATCCCGATTGTCGTCATCGCTGGCGAAAACGAAGTGGCCGAACAGAAATTCACCGTGAAATGGATGAAAGAAGGCAAACAAGAAACCGTTGACGCCAACAAATTGGTGGAAACGATATTGAAATAACCCGTAGAGACGCATTGAATGCGTCTCAAAACCAATAATCAATTATAAAAAGAGACGCATTGAATGCGTCTCTACAACAATTCAACGATTAAACATTTAACAATCAACAATATGAAAATCCACAAAATCTCAGCCAAAGAGCTGACCTTCAAACAGGTAAACGAAATACTCACCAAGGGCTACAAGCTGGAACTCAGCGCCGACGCCGTCAAGCGCATCCAAAAATGCCGCGACTACCTCGACAAGAAGATGGAGAACCCTGAGAAGCCCATCTACGGTGTGACCACCGGCTTTGGCTCGCTCTGCGACCATAGCATCTCAAAGGAAGACCTAAGCACATTGCAAAAGAACCTCGTCATGTCGCACGCCTGCGGCACTGGCGAAATGGTGCCCGAAGAAATCATCCGCCTTATGCTCCTCTTGAAGGTGCAAAGTCTCAGCTACGGCAACAGCGGCGTACAAGTGGTAACCGTCCAACGCCTCATCGACTTCTTCAACAACGATGTGCTACCCGTGGTCTACAACCAAGGTTCACTCGGTGCCTCCGGCGACTTGGCTCCTTTGGCCAACCTTATGCTGCCTCTGCTCGGTCTGGGTGAGGTGCATTTTGAAGGCAAGATTGTCCCCGCCGAAAAAGTGCTGAAAAAGTTCAAATGGGAACCCATCACACTACAGTCAAAAGAAGGTCTGGCCCTACTCAACGGCACCCAGTTCATGAGCAGCTACGGCACCTATGTCCTGCTGAAGGCCTTCCGCCTCAGCTATCTGGCCGACCTTATCGGCACCGTTTCTTTGGAAGCCTTCGACGGTCGCATCGAGCCTTTCTTCGACCAAGTGCATCAAATCCGTCACCACAACGGACAAATCGTCACCGCCAAGCGCGTGCGTGAGTTCACCAAAGGCAGCGAGCTGATTGTCAGGGAGAAGAAACATGTCCAAGACCCCTACTCTTTCCGTTGCATGCCTCAGGTGCATGGTGCCTCCAAGGATGCCATCGACTATGTGGCCTCTGTATTTAGCGAGGAAATCAACGCCGTCACCGACAACCCGACCATCTTCCCCGATGAAGACCTCGTCATCAGCGCCGGCAACTTCCACGGCCAACCTCTCGCCATCACTTTGGACTTCTTGGCCATCGCCATGGCTGAGTTGGGCAATATCAGCGAACGCCGTATCTATCAACTGATTGGTGGCAAGCGCGGTCTGCCTTCGTTCTTGGTCGCCGAGCCTGGCCTCAACTCTGGCTTTATGATTCCGCAATATGCTGCAGCCAGCATCGTCAGCCAAAGCAAGCAACTTTGCACACCCGCTTCAGTCGACAGCATCGAGTCATCACAGGGACAGGAAGACCATGTCAGCATGGGCGCCAATGCCGCAACGAAGGCTTTGCGCGTGGCCGAAAACCTGGAGCGTGTTTTGGCCATCGAATTGTTCAACGCCACCCAAGCCCTTGAGTTCCGCCGTCCGCTGAAGTCATCGCCCATCATCGAGAAGTTCGTCGCCGCCTACCGCAAGGAAGTGGAATTCGTACGCATCGATAAGGTGATGTACACCGAAATTGCCAAGAGCGTGCAGTTCGTGAAAGACTACCCGCTGGCATTTGATGATTTGCAAAACAAATGATTGGTTTGTGGGGCTGTCGTACCACGGCAGCCGCTCGTAAAAACGAAAGCGGCGCCACGGTGTGACAGCCTTACAAACAAAATATAGGATATGGAAACCAACACACAACAACCTCAGAAGCGCCCCGTAGGGATGACCATCCTCTTGGTGATGTCGCTCATCAACGCTTGCTGGAACATCTTCAGTGCATCGATATCATTGATCGTGAAGCCAAGTATGACCGAGATGTACAAGAATGGGCAACTGGAGGAGATGATGCAACCCTTCTCAGCCATGGGTGGAGATTTCGCCAAAGCCATGAACGAAGCCATGCAGGTTTTCTCCCAAATCGACTCCAAATTCTACCTCATCCTCCTGGTCTTGTTCATCGCATTGCTGATTGGCGTCATCAAAATGCTCAAAGGCGACAAGCGCGGTTTTCATATCTATTCCATTGCCCAAATCTGCATGCTGATCAACAGCTCCGTGTTCGTCTATCCCCTGCAGAAACCTTCACCTTTCTTCTCCGACCTCATGCTCACTGCCATTTTCATCTTGCTGTATTACCTCTATTTCAAAAGGATGGAGATGATTGAGAACATGCAAAAACCCGAATGACCATGGAACAACGCGAAGGCAAGATATTCAATTTGAGGCCAGAATTGACCCAACCCATGAGGTTGGCGGCAAGTTTTGCCATCACCTATTATGGGTTTTTGCTCGTCTTCGCCATCATCACGGTCATTTTCAGTCAATACTACATCGACTCCTACTATTACGAGGAAGCCAATGTCAAGCAAGACAAATCCGAACTGCTAACCCCAATTCTACAGCTCGCACTACTTATAACACTAGTATTCAGCCTAATACAGATTTTCAGAAAAAAGAATCACGGCAAAGTCATCTTTGTGGTAGCCTCCATTTTGCTTATGATTTTCCAATTCGTGACAACTGGAGGTGATCCTTGGATGAAATATGCCCTTGAAGCATTGCTCGTGCTCATCATCGCTCCCCTACGAGTTAAAAAGAAAATCAAGCTAAAGAACGGAAAAATAAAACTAGAATCCGTTGAAAATCAAGAAGTAAAAACAGAAGACCCAATAGCGGAAACAACCCCTACAGAAACCCCAACGACAGGGGCTTAACGCAGCATCAGAGCGGCTTTCTTCACCGCATTGACAAAGACTTCCACTTCCTCCATCGTATTGTACAAGGCAAAAGAAGCACGCACCGTGCCCGGGATGCCGAATCGTGTCATCACCGGCTCTGCGCAATGATGGCCTGTGCGCACTGCCACACCCATCTTGTCAATGATGGTACCCAGGTCATAAGGATGAATGCCATCAATGATGAAAGAGACCAAACCTGAGCGACGCTCAGCCTCCCCAATGAAACGGATACCGTCGATTTCAGAGAGTTGTTCAACAGCCGACTGTAACAACTTGGCTTCATATTGCTCAACCTCTTTTCTGTCAAGACCTTGCATGAATTGTATGGCTGTTTCCAAGCCTAAGGCCGCACCCACATTTGGGGTACCAGCCTCGAACTTATAAGGCAACACATTAAAGGTGGTCTTCTCGAAACTCACCGTATCGACCATTTCACCACCGAATTGGTAAGGAGGCAACTTCTCCAACCACTCAGCCTTACCATACAAGCCACCTATGCCCATAGGTGCATACATCTTATGGCCAGAGAAAACGAAGAAATCACAATCCAAGTCTTGAACATCAATGGGATGGTGGGCAATACTCTGGGCACCATCAACGACGACAGGAATGCCATATTGATGTGCCATCGCAATCATTTCCTTTACTGGATTGATGGTCCCCAACACATTGGAAATATGCGCAATCGAGACCACCTTCGGCTTTTCTTTCAGCAAGTCTGCATAACGATCCAAGTCTAGAACACCTTTGTCATCCATTGGAACAACCAACAACTCGCCCCCATTACGTTGTACCATTTGCTGCCAAGGCACGAGGTTGGAGTGGTGCTCCATAGCAGTAATCAGCACCTTTGGTGCGTCGTAGAGACGCATTGCATGCGTCTCCCCCAAAGTTGTCGCCAACAAATTCAACGACTCGGTAGTGCCACGCGTGAAGATGATTTCCCTTGCTTCCTTGGCATGGACGAAATCGGCAACGGTCTGGCGAGCATGTTCGTAGGCCTCTGTTGCCTTCTGGCTCAAGTAATGCACCCCACGGTGAATGTTGCAGTTCTCGTGCAGATAATAGTCACGCTCACGGTCGATGACGCACAAGGGCTTCTGCGTGGTGGCAGCATTGTCAAAATAGACCAAAGGCTTGCCATAGACCTTCTGGTCGAGGACGGGGAATTGCTCTCTTATTTCATTGATACTAAACATCGTTTTCAAACTTAACTGTTTTAGTTTCCTTAACAATGGCCCAAACTATGACTATGGCCGCTTCAATCTCCTGTGAAAGCGGCCATTAGCCATAAGCCATAGGCCATTGTCAGATTTTAGAATAATCAATGTCAAAATTATATTCCTTCGGATGGCTGCAACGCAACACGCAGTTCTCGCAGCTCGAGAGTTCACCACGTAGACGGCGCTTGATCATGTCGTCGATGTGCTCGTGCAACATCTCGTTTCCGATATGGTTGCTCACCTCGGCAGCGAAGGCATACATCAACAGGATTCTGGCGTTGGCCTTGCTGATGCCACGCTGGCGCATGTAGAACATGGCTTCTTGGTCGAGTTGGCCCGTAGAAGTGCCATGCGAGCATTTCACGTCGTCGGCATAGATCTCAAGGAAAGGCTGGCTGTTGACTTTGGCCGTCGAGGTCAGGAGGATATTGCTGTTGTTTTGGTGGGCATCGGTCTTTTGGGCATCTTTGGCCACATAAACATGGCCATTGAACACAGCCGAGGCCGAGTCATCAATGACGCCCTTGAACTTCTCGTTGCTGGTGCAATGCGGCACGTTGTGGTTCACTTTCAGGTAGTTCTCCACATGCTGGGTCTTGTCGATGAGATACAGACCATGCACCTGAGTGTCGGCGCCTTCGCCATCCAAGTCGACATGATAGGTGTTGCGCACATCGCCGCCGTTGAAGGTGATGACTACAATCTTCAGTCGGCTGTCAGCCAACTGCTTGACCTTGAACTCCCTTTGGATGGAAGCCTCGTTGCTTACATTCTGCAGCACATACAACTCAAGGCTAGAGTTCTCATTGAGGATGATTTCGGAGACCTTCGGCTCGGATGACAGGTGAGCGTCATCATCATACTCAATGATTTCGCGGCTTTGGTTGGCAGCTAAGATAAGTTGGTTGTTCATAATCAAAGTTCCTTAATCCATTCGTAGCCTTTTTCTTCGAGTTCGAGGGCGAGGTTCTTGCCGCCCGTCTTGACGATGCGTCCGTCGTACATCACATGCACGAAGTCGGGGACAATATAGTCGAGCAGACGCTGATAGTGCGTGATGACCACGAAGGCATTCTCGGCATTATGCAACTGGTTGACACCATGGGCCACGATGCGCAACGCGTCGATGTCGAGACCCGAGTCGGTCTCATCAAGGATAGCGAGGCTCGGCTCCAACATAGCCATCTGGAAGATCTCGTTTTTCTTCTTCTCGCCACCGCTGTAACCCACGTTGACGAAACGGTTCTGCAGTTTCTCGGTGATTTCCACCATGGCCTGCTTCTCCTTCATCATCTTCATGAAGTCGACCGTGCTCATCGGCGGCAGTCCTTGATACTCACGCTTCGAGTTGACAGCGGTGCGCATGAAATTCTGTATGCTCACACCTGGAATCTCAACGGGATATTGGAAACTCAGGAAGATACCTTCGTTGGCGCGGTCCTCGGGCGACATCCCAACGATGTTCTTGCCCTTGTACCAGATCTCGCCTTCGGTGATTTCATAGCCCTCGCGACCTGTGATGGCCGCAGCCAGCGTACTCTTTCCCGTTCCGTTGGGACCCATGATGGCATGGATTTCGCCTTCGTTGACACCCAGATTCAATCCTTTCAGGATTTCCTTGCCTCCGATGGAGACGTGTAGGTTTTTGATATTCAGTAACATATATTTGTTGAGTTGTTTATTGTTTAATCGTTTAATCGTTGGATTGGGCTTAGGCTGATTTTGCCGTAGCGCATAAAATAGGCATGCTTGGCCCACTGTGTATATTCTTCTGGTGTTATTTCAATGACATTATTGCCTTCATACTCCGCAATCCTTTGTTTCACTTCTTCTATCAACGCCTCATCGCGACCGTATTTCCCGATATGAACCACATTCAAGACTACTCCCAACAGCACGACACAACCTGCACCAAGGGTCATCCATCCACGGACTTTTGGCGTTATCTTAGGCAACCATAAAGTCAACATCGAAAGGGTAATATGTCCGCAAGCCAAGGCAAAGAAAGGCAAGGCTGCCAGCATATAGAAATCCCGTTGCTTCACGCTCACCATGATGGGCAGCACACCCACTAATCCCATGATCAGAAAGACATAGAACCAAGCCTTGTCAGATGGGAACTCAAAGACCTTATTGTTGACCTTACTTCTCGCTTTGCAAATCACCAATGCCATAGCAATTACATACGGAATCATCAGTTGTTGCAATAAAGCGAAAACGATATAAAACCTTGAAGATGCTGTTGCTTCGTGCAACCCTCCACCGATGACTTGTAATCGGATGTAGTCCTTAATATAGCCAAACGAGCCAGGGCAAACCAAGAACATGATTCCGGCAAACACAGCTATTGAGACCAAAAGAATCAAGCTGTCAATGGGTCCTTGTATCCACTTGCGCTTTTGATCAAAAGCACAATAAAGAATCGGGAATACCAAGGGGAACAATCCCGTGAATCCTTTGGAGAGAAAAGCCAATAGCAAGGCGACAGCCGACAAAAAAAGCCAAATCTTATGGTTGCGCTGGTAACCGACAATCATCAGATAGACGGAGAGCAACACAAAGACCGACATGGTGTTTTCAAGCATATTGTTGGTGGCGCACCAAGTGGCCAAAGGCATGACCAGCCA
>JAFRRE010000031.1 GCA_017428285.1 Bacteroidales bacterium
AGTGGAGATCTCCACGGCCGCGGGTGGCAATGTACAAGTAGACTCCTGCTCCACGCCCAACGGCCTAGTGTTCCACATCCCCTTCGCAGGCGACTACATCGTCACCTTCACCCTTCCCAACGGAGATGAGTATTATGGCGAATTTACGGTAACGGATTAAAAACAAAATCTAAAACATTTTATTATGAAGAATCTCAAGAAATTATTGTTTTTGCCATTATGCATGCTATTTACATTAACTGTGCATTCACAATCATGGAGAGACAATTCCGACCTGTTGGTCGTCAACCAATTGTTTGATAACGATATCAATTCTGTTGACATCTATACTTTCCCGAATATGCTAACTACTACCGACAGTATTGTGTTGGCTGACGGGACAATCATACAAGTGCCTTACTCCAATTGCTATGCCTATTTCATAAATCTTATGCCAATGGCAAATTGGTCCCATCCATGCAAATATTGTTTTGTCAACGCTTCAATGGGACATGTCATGGTTTCAGCAAATATGCCCCCTATGGATGATAATATGGTAGCATTATCGCTTCGTCCTCGAACGAATCCCAATCCATCACCTATTCTTTTCGACACTACCTTTGTAAGGAATTGCAGGACAACAGATACAAGCCATAAATGGGCGGTATTGATTTGTGGTTCTGGTGAAGAAACAAGGTTTTGGTTTGACTTGTCCAGTGTGTATACAGTTCTTACTGATGTCTATGGATATCAAGAAGGGTCTGTATGGAATAGCTTCGCTAATCGTAGAATTATAGCAACCGCACCGGATGCTATTAGAAAAAAATTCATTCCGTATAATGATATAAACAGTGCTGCTTTAAATGGAACTAATCCCGATGGACAAGGGGATTTTTTCAATTATGAAGGTGTCGATAATACCAGCCACTCAAAGCAGAACATTCACAATATTTTTAAGTGTTTTGCAGGAGACCAGCAATGCCTTCATGACTATAGTGATCAAGGATTGCAAGAACTGACGGAAGAAGACCAACTGTTCATTTATATTACAGGCCATGGTTTCACAGAAGGGGGTGATGATATAAGTTACATTCGTGTGAAAGAACAATATGACATGCCCAAAATCTATGATGATACGCTTGTCTCATGGTTGCGGAACATCAAATGTTCCCAAATGACATTAGTGATGCAAAACTGTTATTCGGGTGCATTTATAGAAAAGTTTATGGATGACATCTCCAATCCCGATTGTCTTTGCAAAAACAGAATTGGCCAGTCGGCCGCGTCAGCAAAGGGTGTTTCTTGGGCTGAAAATTATAATGTTTATCAAGAATCATCACGAGAGTTGGATCCTGATTCTTTTGCCAACGAATTCACTTACTATTGGACTTCTGCTGCATTAGGGTACTATCCTTATTATAAAACGAAAGAAGTATTAGGGTACAAGGTAATCGATAAAGGCCCATGGACTGCCAATGACCGAGTCGTGGGAAGCGGAAATATGATATGGAGTGATTATTTTGGTAACTATGAAAATAATCATCCACATTACCCAAAATATGACACTATTCCCGATACAGATGGTGACACATCTGTTTCTCTTAACGAAATGTTTGAGTTTGCAAATAATCTCGACACATGGTCAAGACAAGGGTATTATTATCCAAACCATAATGATACAACTGGACAGCAATTTGACCCACAATATCAACCAGAGTTTCCTCAACAACGATACGAAAGCACTTTTACCAAAGAAGCGGCTACATTGGCTGGTTACGAAGGGCAGATAGACAGCATTGCCAATTCTGGGATAGCCACACAACCATACCGTTTATGTGGCGACATTTGGGTAGGACCTGATTCGGAACTTACCATGTGGGATGAAGTGCAATCACCTGAAAATGTCAAGATTTATGTTAAGCCTTCCGGAAAACTGTTTTTGGATGGAGCTACACTAACCAACCTGCCTGAAGTGCAAAGTCCAATGTGGGAAGGCGTTCAAGTATGGGGCAATAGCAGTGTTCACCAACACGAAGTCAACGGAAGTTACCTCCAAGGCTACATCGAGCTAAAGAATGGTGCTGTCATTGAAAATGCCAAGTGTGCCGTAGAACTTTGGCATCCTGGATACAGCAACACCACGGGTGGCATCATCCACGCCACTGACGCCACCTTCCGCAACAACGCCAAGGCCGTGCATATTCTTTTATACACATATAGTTACACTGGTAGAATATCAGATTACAACGGCTATTTCCGCAACTGCTCTTTCGTTGTTGATGAGGACTATCTTGGGACAAAGACATTCCTAAAGCATGTCGAACTAACACAAGTCAACGGCATTGATTTTCATGGATGCGTTTTTTCCGCCAAGAAAAATGTCCAAGGTGTATCACCAGATTGCTTAGGCATAGGTGCGTATGGTGCAGGCTTTAGGGTGGATTCATACTGCGACCAGCCAAGTGGAGGCGGCAACATTTCACCCTGTCCTCCGCAATACCAGATGCATTCTTCCTTCACAGGCTTCAACAGAGGCATACATGCCTCAAACTACGGTGGCACGACATATGGCTTTCGCGTCAACGACACTGATTTTAACAACAACACCTGCGGCATTTATGCCCTCAATTCGGGTTACGGCGTCATCGTAAACAACGACTTTACCGTGGACTGTAGTTCGAACTGCAACTTCGGCATCTATACCGATGGGGTGTCAGGTTTCTGCATCGAGGACAACACTTTCCGCTCCGATACGATTGGGAATGGATTGTCCTACGGCATAGAAATTGCCAAATCAAATGGAATCAACGATGTATATCACAACGATTTCTATGGCCTGTATTGTGGTAATGTGGCTGTAGGCGATAGTACCAACATCTCGCCTAAGCCCGACTCCACCTTAGGCATCACATACACCTGTAACACAAACACCAACAATGTAATAGACTTCTGTGTGCTCAAGGACAACAATTTCGGCGACATCGCCTCCATGCAAGGCTCGACATCAATCCCAGCAGGCAATACTTTTAGCGGAAGCCAATATCAATTTTACAATGACGGAAACCAACCGATCACATATTATTATGATAGTAACGAACAGAGCCAAATACCAGTTACATCGCTTCTCTACCGTGTAAATAGATATGGATTGAAAGTTTCCAACAGTTGCCTATCGCATTATGGTGGTGGCGGTGCAGTATCGAAGTCGGCATCAGAGAAAGCCTCATTGGCATCGGATTATCTCACAGCCCGTTCAACCTACAACAGCCTTCTTCAGCTCTATGAAAGCCGAATCGATGGTGGCAACACTCCCGCACAGGTGGCCGACATTAATAGTGCCACCCCTTCTGACATGTGGCGGCTTCGCGCCCAACTGCTTGGCCTTTCACCCTACGTGTCAGGCGAGGTGCTAACCACTGCCGCCGACCGCTACGACGTATTTACTGACCCCATCTTGTTCGAGATTCTCGCTGCCAACCCTGATGAGCTGAAAAAGGACACACTCATCAGCTACCTGGAAAACAAGGAACACCCGCTACCCTCCTATATGACCGACCTGCTCAGACAAATGGCCTCGGGCTTCACGGCACGCACCGCGCTGTTAGCCCAGATGGCACAATACAAACACGCTTACAGCCTTGCTGCGGGCGATATCGTTCGTAGCTGTCTCAACGACAGCATTACCGACCTGACGGAGCTCCGCACTTGGTTAGGCAACATGGATGACATAGCATCCGACCAGATGATTATAGCCTCCTACTTACAGGAAGGCGACTCCATCAACGCATTCACTTTGGCCAATATGCTACCTGAGCTGTACAATCTGCAAGGCGATGCTCTCTCCGACCATTCAGACTATATGCGCCTGATAAGCTTGTACCAGACCCTCAACAGGGAACACCGCAGCGTTTTCGAGCTGACTGATACGGAGATCGCCTTGGTCAATGGCATCGCCTTGTCGGGAATCGGCACCTCTCAAACAATGGCCGATGCCTTGTTGGAGGAAATATCACAAGACCATTTGAGAACTTATTCCTGTCCTACGATGCCTGAGAATAATAACGGCAACAGAGGTAATGTCGGTCTTATGGATGCTTCAATGAATGAAGCCTTGGGATTCACTGTCAGCGTGAGCCCCAATCCAGCTACAACTTGGGTCAAGGTGGACTATACCCTGCCTGCCAGCGTACATTCAGCTAGTCTAAGCCTGACCAATACGTACGGAGTAACCGTTGCAAACTATGAATTGTCTGCTGGAGAAACACAAAAAGTGCTGGATCTCCGCTTTTTGGCTGATGGTGTTTATTTCTATACGGTGCTTTGTGGGAAACATTCACAAACGGGCAAACTAATCATTGTAAAATAATTATTACCTTTGCAAAGTGCCATTTGCCAAAAAGGTGTAAAACGAGAACGAAACACAAACAAACCTATAGAAAAATGAAAAAACTCATCACTTCTTTAATAATAATGGTCGGTTTCGCTATGCAAGCCTCGGCCTATGATTTCCAATCGGGAAATCTGCTTTACACCATCAATAGCATTGACCCGCCCACGGTAATACTTGCGGGACATGCGGATGGCTATGCTGCCCAAGGCGAACTAGTCATACCCGAAACCGTGACTTATGAAGGCATAACTTATTCAGTAACCATCATCGAGAAAAGAGCCTTCAATGGGTGCAGCGGCCTAACGGGCACGCTTGTGATTCCAAACTCCATTGTGGAAATCAAGGCCGCCGCCTTCTGTGATTGCACCGGATTCTCAGGAGACCTTGTCATTCCCAACAGTGTAACAAAAATGAACATCGATTTGTCTTATGAAAGCACCGTTCCAGGAGCGTTTGAGAATTGTACGGGTTTCGATGGCCGTCTTATTTTGTCCAATTCGTTGGACACCATCGGAGATGCGCGAGGAGGAGGCTGTTTCAGTGGATGCAACAACCTTACAGGAGAGTTGGTACTTCCTAACACATTGACTTATATTGGAGGAGACGCATTTGCTGGGTGCAGTGGTTTCACTGGGATTCTTGTTATTCCCGAGTCAGTGACACAAATAAACAGCTATGCTTTTGCATACTGTACGGGAATTGAAGACGTTGTCTTCCCGAATGTTCCTGTCCCTTTCGAAATAGGGGATTCCATGTTCAGCGGTTGCACAGGCCTCACAAGTATCACCATTCCTGAAGGATGGACCACGACAGGAGATTACACTTTTGCAAGTTGCACAGGCTTGAGGGAAATGCATCTTCCAGAAAGCATAAGGATAATCGGAAGAGGTTGTTTCGAAGATTGCACTAACCTTGCGAGCATTAACTTTCCGGAGGGTTTGGACGAGATATGGATCTATGCTTTTTTAAGATGTTCGGGGTTGTCAGATACAATAGTGATACCCGCTAGGAGAATATACCGATTGGCATTTGGGTACTGCCCAGGTATCAAGCATCTCGTATTTGGAGAGCATGTGAACTATATTTCTGAATATGCTTTTAAGGAAACGAACATTGAAGCCATGACAATTAAGACTGTTGTGCCGCCTGAATTGAACCCAGATGGGATGGGGCCTGATACTTGGCATTTCGACAGGGATCTTCCTATCACCATCCCTTGTGGTACCTTGGAAGACTATCAGGATGCAGAGGGTTGGAATGAGTTTACCAATATGCAAGAAGGAATAACCGAGTTGCTTTCGGCCTTTTCCGCTGACGAAAACGCAGGGACAGTGGCTATCCTGAAGGAAGCCACTTGCAAAGATGGAACTGTGAAGGTTGAGGCTATGCCCAATCCAGGTTATGAATTCTTATATTGGGAAGCCAACGGTATCCAAGTCTCAAGCGACAATCCGTACATCTTTGAACTTGAGGAAGACACAGAGCTTGTTGCCTTCTTTTCATCGGATGGCGTGGATGAAATGGAACAGATATATTCTGTCTATCCCAATCCAGCAAAGGACTTGGTTCGAATTGAAGGCTTGGAATCATCTGAAGTACGGATTTACAATACTTTAGGTCAATTGGTAAGTGTCAACCATGGCACAAACGAAATCAGTGTCCGTGATTCGCCGAATGGTGTTTATCTACTGCGCATTACGGATGTGGATGGTTCTTCTTTTACAAGTCGTATCATTGTAGCCAAATAAGCTATGAAAAGCGCATCAAAGTCTCTTATCCCCTTAGTAGCAGTGGCGGCAGTGGCCGCCTTGCTACTGGTGGGATGCCAACTGGGAAACCGTGATGAACTCCCCCTGCCCCCCTCTCAGAAAGGAAATGGAGAACAGACCGAAATCAAAGCGGATAGCTTAAAAGAAGATTCCATGAAAGCCTTCTTTGAGCGGATGCGGCGATGGGATGCACTACATGGAGGAATGCGACAAAGAGAAAGCGACAAATGAGATTTCCTAAAACGGATGTAACGATTCTATGACACATTTGGCTTTGGCAGGTTGGTTGTGATGAAACATGCCAATCAGCCAGCCTGTCAAGTCAATGTGATTCCCTGAACTGAAGATCAAGAATGTAGAAATAAAGTTGAATGGCAAAGTTCGGCACTCCGACGGAACTGAGAATAGGGGAAAAGTTGTAAATTTGCGGCATAAAAACGCCGCTGCCATGCAAGAAAGAAAATATCCCGTTGGTATTCAGACCTTTGAGAAATTAAGGGAAGAAAACTATCTTTATATCGACAAGACGGACTTGGTTTGGAAGATGACAAAAGAAA